>NZ_JBNKPP010000077.1:0-28526 GCF_050295395.1 Agarivorans sp. | reverse complement strand
GTCCCTTGCTGGCTTGGCTAGCCAGCGATAACGCATATTATCGCGTGCAAGCTCAAACGATAAATTGCCAGCAACACCCCGCTTGGTTAGCGCTACGCCAACAGCAACAAATTTTGGTAGTGCTTGGTCAACAAGCTTTAGCGCAAAGCCAGGCAATTGTCGATTGGGCACAACAGGCGGGGCTACCGGTGTTAGTCGACTGCCAAAGCCACTGGCAGGCGCTGTCTTCTCAACAACAAGTGATTAGCCAAGCAGAATTACTGCTCGCCAACCCTGGACTTTCCGCCAACAGTCAAGCCAAGCTGGTGATTCAATTTGGGGGTAAGTTGGTGTCTAAACGGCTTGGCCAATATCTGGCAGACACTCAAGCCGAGCATTGGTTAATCGACCCTTATCACCAGGTGATTAACCCCTCTCACCGTATTCAGCAACGCTGGCACTGTAGTGCTCTAGCTTGGTTGCAAGCTCATCCACTAGCTGTTTCGAATTCTGAGAACCACTATTTTGCGTTATGGCGACACGCTCAGCAGCAGTTAGCGCCGCTAGTTGAACAAGCCTTAAGCGACTATTCAGAGCTGGCAATTGTGGCGCAAGTGTCAGCGTTACAGCAACCAAACACAGCCCTATTTATGGGCAATAGCATGAGTGTACGGCTATTTGAGTTACTCGGGCAGCCTTGTCGTGCCAGCCATTATTTAGCTAATCGCGGTGCCTCAGGCATCGATGGTTTGGTGGCGAGCAGCTGCGGGGTGGCCGAAGGACTGCAACAACGCTGTACCCTCGTCATTGGCGATACCTCGCTATTGCACGACTTAAACTCGCTGAGCTTAGTTGCACAAAGCAGTCAAGCACTAACCATTGTGCTGATAAATAACAACGGCGGTGAAATTTTTAATTTGCTGCCTCGTTTAACGAGCGGCGAACAACATCAACAACTGGCGCGGGACTTTTTCCAGTTACCCCATCAAACCCAGTTTGCCAGCGCTGCCGCCTGCTTTGGTTTAGCCTATGCCAAAGTAGAAGATAAACAACAGTTTAGCGATGCCTTCAAGCTGGCTCAGCAAGGCAAGCAAAGCTACTTAATTGAAGTTTGTGTGGCCTCTGGCGATGCCAGCGCCCGTTACCAAAGCTTGATCAATCAGGTTATTCAGCAAAATGCACTGTAGTGTTTATGGACAAGCTCAACACCCCTGCCTAGTGTTATTGCACGGCTTCCTTGGCTGCGGCAGAGATTGGCAGGAACTGATCAGCCAGCTAAGCCAACACTATTATTGTGTCACCGTAGATATTCCGGGACATGGCATGAGTGCCCAGCAAGGCCTCAAACCACGGCACGCCTTTAAGGGCTTTAGCCAGCAGTTAAGTCAGTGTTTAAAGCGCCTGAAGATCAACCAGTATTACTTGCTGGGCTACAGCCTTGGTGGCCGACTGGCACTACATCACGCCTTATACGCTCCCAAAGGGATCCAGCATTTAATTATCGAGTCGGCCCACCCCGGCTTAAGCGACCCCGACGCCCGCCAACAACGCCTAGTGCACGACAACCGTTGGGCCGATCGTTGGCTAAAAGAACCCTTAGATGAACTGCTGCAAGAGTGGTATCAACAGCCAGTATTTGCCAACCTGACTGCGGCGCAACGTCAACAACTAATTAAACGCCGTGCCCAACAAGACCGCTCAGGCCTAGCCGCCACACTACGAGCCTGTAGCCTAGGCTTACAAAGTGACCTCAGCGCTCAGCTGGAGCAGCTAAAAATGCCACTGGATTTTATCGGCGGTAGCCTAGACAATAAATACCAAGGCTTAGCCAAACGGCTACAACAGCAGCATCCGCGTCTACGTTGGCATAGCATCGAACAAGCCGGCCACAACTGCCATTTTGAACAACCGACACTGTTTCTTCAGCTATTGTCCAGTGTCTTAGCAACAACAAAGAGAAAGCCATGACTAACATTGATCGTTCCGCCGTAATTTGGCATGACGCCAACCAAGACTACCAAGATATTCGCTACCATAAGTCTGAGTGTGGCATCGCCAAAATTACCATTAACCGGCCGCAGGTGCGCAACGCCTTTCGCCCACTCACCGTACAGGAAATGATGCATGCTTTAAACGATGCCCGCATCGACCCCAACATAGGGGTAATCATTCTTACCGGCGAAGGTGAACTGGCCTTCTGTTCCGGCGGTGACCAATCAGTTCGCGGCGACTATGGTGGCTACCAAGATGAACAAGGCACTCATCATTTAAATGTGCTTGATTTTCAAAGACAAATCCGTACCTGCCCTAAACCAGTAGTGGCCATGGTAGCCGGTTATGCGGTGGGCGGCGGCCATGTATTACACATGATGTGCGATCTAACCATTGCTGCCGATAACGCCAAGTTTGGCCAAACTGGCCCCAAAGTGGGTTCCTTTGACGGAGGCTGGGGTGCCAGCTATATGGCGCGCATCGTCGGTCAGAAAAAAGCCCGTGAAATTTGGTTTTTATGCCGCATGTATAATGCCCAAGAAGCGCTGGACATGGGTTTGGTAAATACCGTGGTGCCTTACGCCGAGCTAGAGAAAGAAACCGTGCAATGGTGTCGGGAAATGCTGCAAAACAGCCCAATGGCGCTGCGCTGCTTAAAAGCGGCGCTAAATGCCGACTGCGACGGGCAAGCCGGTCTTCAAGAGCTCGCAGGCAATGCCACCATGCTATTTTACATGACAGAAGAGGGTCAAGAAGGACGTAACGCCTTCAATGAGAAGCGCCCTCCTGAATTTAATAAGTTTAAACGTAATCCCTAGTTTGCAATTACGGCTTGGCTCCTGCTAACTGGATTTGACTCGACATCAACACACTGTTGGCTAAGCCAACAGTGTGCAAAGTAGAGAAAAACCTCGTTAAGCTAGACTTATTGCCTATTGCAGCAGCCTACGGCTAAGTGATAGATTTATCGGGTAACTTGTATTTATCTTCGATGAATAAGGAGCTGACATGCTCTGCGATTGGCACAGTGCGACTCTCAGCCGTTACACTCAACAACTAGCTCAGCCACTACAACTGGGTAACGTTCAGTTACAGCAGCGGCAGGGACTATACCTTGAATTACGTTTCCAAGACGGCCGCCTTGGCCGTGGTGAAATCGCTCCATTACCCGGCTTCAGCGAAGAAACGCTTGCTCAGGCTGAACAGCAAGTGATTGCCTGCCTGCAAGGCCACCCTCAACATCGACTCTACCCCAGCGTCGCCTTTGGCCTTGATTGTGCCATGGCCGGAGAGCCTCCCGAAGCCAACTTCGACGACAGTTGTTTACTGTTAAAAGGCAACTGGCAATACTGCCAGCAAATTCTAGAACAACAGCCAAGCGATTTAGCCAAACTAAAAGTGGCTCGACAATCGCCAAAACAAGATATTGAATTAATTCAAGCCCTACAAAAACACTATCCCCAATTACGCCTGCGCCTAGACGCCAACCGCAGTTGGATTTGGAATCAGGCGATCTTTATTATCGAGAATATCGATTTATCACGTATCGAATACATCGAAGAGCCACTGAACAATCCACAACAATCGGCTATGTTGGCCGAACGCACCGGTGTGGGAATTGGCCTGGATGAAAGTTTGCAAAACAGCAATTATCGTTATCGTTATTTTAAAGGGCTGAAAGCATTAGTAATGAAACCCAGCTTGCTAGGGCCATGGCATCGCTGTTTATCTTTATTAGAACAAGCCCACGCCGATCAAGTTGCCTGTGTATTTAGCTCGGCTTACGAAAGCCGGCTAGGGCTGAGCTGGATTAAGGCGCTGGCGCAACAATATACGCCCAACCAGCCCGCCGGTTTAGACACCCTTAGAGCCTTTAGCGAAGCGCCTCCCGAGATAGAAATTATCCAACATTTTCAACACAATAGTTAAGGTGGCAAAGTACTGGGCGAGAACCGTAACGGCGTCATTCCAGGGCGCCTTAATAATATTTTAGTCAGTTTCATCCGGCTCGCAAAAAGCCTCATTCCGCTAACATTTCTTGTTCAACAATAATGCCAACTATGGCGCTAAATTCAAAATCGACACCTTTAGGAAAACGTTTTCTTGCGCTGGTTCACAGAGTGAGAAGCATAATTAATAAACATCATAAGTGTACGAAAAAGCATCATTGGTCAGCTTTGAATTAGCGCCTAATCTGTTGCCGAGGAATGATTTATGGGGTGGCCTAAACGCCCCAACCTTAGCCAAAAATATATAACAAGCTGAATAGCAAGGAGCTAATAATGAAAAAACTGACTACCCTACTGTGCGCCCTAGCCATTGCGGTTTCCGCACCTGTTTTTGCCAAACCGGTAAAAATTGGTATGGCAATTGACGACCTTCGTTTAGAGCGCTGGCAAAAAGACCGAGACTTTTTTGTTGGTAAAGCTGAAGAGTTAGGTGCTGACGTTTTCGTTCAATCGGCCAACGGTAACGAAACGGCGCAAATTTCCCAAATTGAAAACATGATTTCACGCGGTGTCGATGTCTTAGTCATCATCCCTTACAACGGTATGGTACTAGCCAACGTGATCGCAGAAGCGAAAGCAGAAGGCATTAAAGTATTGGCCTACGACCGTTTAATTAATAACGCCGATATCGACTTCTACCTTTCTTTCGACAACGAGAAGGTAGGTGAACTGCAAGCTGAGGCCTTAATTAAGCACAAAGCCAGCGGTAACTTCTTCTTAATGGGTGGTTCACCAGTTGATAACAACGCCAAACTATTCCGTCAAGGTCAAATGAATGTACTACAACCGCTAATCGACAAAGGCGACATTAAAGTGGTTGGTGACCAATGGGTCGATGGCTGGTTAGCTGAAAACGCATTAAAAATTATGGAAAATGCTTTAACTGCAAACCACAACGACATCGATGTAGTAGTGGCTTCTAACGACTCCACCGCTGGCGGTGCAATTCAGGCCTTGGAAGCACAAGGTTTAGCCGGTAAAGTATATATTTCAGGTCAAGATGCCGACCTAGCCGCCGCACGCCGCGTGGTTGAAGGCACCCAAACCATGACTATTTACAAGCCAATTAAACTGCTTGCCACCACCGCTGCCGAACTGGCTGTGCAACTGGGTAAAGGCCAAACCCCGACATCTAACGCTAGCTTAAACAACGGCACCAAAGACGTACCCGCTTACCTATTAACGCCAATTGCTGTCGATAAAACTAATATCGATCAAACCGTTATTGCCGACGGTTTCCATAGCAAAGCCGACGTTTACCAATAAGCCTACGTATCCACAGTAAATTCATAACAGCAGTATTAAGGGCGAGCTAAGGCCGCCCTTTATCAGGAGTATTTATGAGCGATAGTAGCTTATTAACGATGTCAGACATCGTTAAAAAATTCTCCGGCGTGATTGCGCTTAATGGGGTTAATTTCAGCCTGGAGCGCGGCGAAGTCGTGTCGCTTTGCGGCGAAAATGGTTCAGGTAAGTCCACCTTAATGAAGGTGCTCACCGGTGTTCATCCCTATGGTAGTTACGAAGGACAAATTATTTACAAAGGCGAGCCGCTACAATCACGTAGCGTGCGCGACAGCGAAGAAAAAGGCATAGCAATTATTCACCAAGAGCTCACTCTGGTGAAAGAACTGAGCATTCTGGAAAACATCTTTCTCGGTGCCGAAATCAGCTCTTATGGCGTACTCGACCACAGCGCCATGTATAAACAAACCGCCGAATTATTAAAACGAGTAAAACTGGATATTTCACCCGATACCGTGATTAAAGAACTCGGGGTTGGCCAGCAGCAATTGGTTGAGATTGCCAAAGCCCTGTCTAAAAACGCCGAAGTATTGGTATTAGATGAGCCTAGTGCTCCCCTAACCGAATCAGAAACCCGTGTGCTATTAGACATCGTTAAACAACTACGTACAGAGGGGGTGAGTTGTGTTTACATTTCTCACAAGCTCAACGAAGTAAAGGAAATTTCTGATCGTATCTGCATCATTCGCGACGGTGAACATATTGGTACTCAAGACGCTAGTCGCATGAGCACCGATGACATTATCGGCATGATGGTAGGACGCGAACTTAAACAGCTATTTCCGCGAGAGGAGCATCCGATTGGGGAGGAATTCCTAAAAGTCGGCCCAGTGAATGCCAAAATCAGCAAATCAGCAAACCTTAAGCAAGTCGACAACCTCAGCTTTAGCCTACGTAAAGGCGAAATTTTAGGGGTTGCTGGCTTGGTAGGCTCCGGTCGAACCGAGCTGATGCAATGCCTATTTGGCTCTTACGAAGGTGTTTACCAATGCCCTGTTGAGCTAGACGGCAAACCGATCAAGATCCGCCACAACCGTGATGCTCTCAACTACGGTATTGCCATGGTTCCTGAAGATCGTAAACGCCATGGCATTGTACCGATTATGGGAGTAGGCCAAAACATTACCTTGGCAGGTTTAAACCACTTCATCGGTTTAGGACAAACACTCAACGAATCGGCCGAACAAACGGCTATCAATGATTCAATCAAGCGGCTTAAAGTGAAAACCGCCACTCCTGAATTGGCAATAAAAAGCCTCAGCGGCGGTAATCAGCAAAAAGCGATTCTAGCAAAATTTCTATTACTAAAACCACGCATTCTTATTTTGGATGAGCCTACTCGAGGCATTGATGTTGGCGCCAAATATGAAATCTACAAGCTGATGTATCAACTGGTAAAACAAGGGATCAGTATCATCATGGTGTCTTCCGAACTCCCTGAAGTATTGGGCATTAGCGACCGCGTTTTAGTCATGCATGAAGGTAAATTAAAAGGCCTATTAGACAACCAAAATCTTACCCAAGAGATGGTAATGGATTGCGCGTTGGCCGAGGAGTAATAACCATGTCGAGTCAAGATACAACAGTAAACAACCCCGAGATCAAGCTCAGTTTGATCGACAACCTCAAAAAAATGAAGCTACAAGTGCTAGTAATGTTTGCGGCCATCGCCGTCATCATGCTGTTCTTTTACTTTGCCACCGATGGCAGCTACTTAACCCCACGTAATATTTCTAACCTATTACGCCAAACCGCGATTACCGGAATTTTGGCCATAGGCATGGTATTTGTGATTATTTCTGCTGAAATTGACCTCTCAGTCGGTTCGATGATGGGGCTATTAGGCGGCGCAGCGGCCATTATGGACGTTTGGTGGCAACTGCCACTGCCACTCACCATAGTGCTGACTCTAACGGCAGGCTTGTTACTGGGTTTATGGAACGGTTGGTGGGTTGCTTACCGTAAAGTACCTTCTTTCATCGTGACCTTAGCCGGTTTGCTTGCCTTCCGTGGCATCTTGATCGGTATTACAGGTGGTAGCACAGTTGCTCCCACCAGCCAAGAAATGGGCGTGATTGGTCAAAGTTACCTACCCGACATGTTCTCAATGGTTGCCACCGTGGGCGCGCTTGCGGTGTTCTTCGCTTGGCAGGGTAAACTGCGCAAATCTCGTACAGCCCATAACTTAACCAATACCCCGGTTAGCAGCGACATTTTAAAATTTGGCCTGATTGCCATTGTTGCCTTGGGCTCAGTGCTACTACTCAACGACTACCGCGGGGTTCCTGCTCCGGTATTGGTGTTAGTGGTATTGATGTTTGCCTTCGCCTTCATGGCCAAGAAAACCGCCTTCGGTCGTCGTATCTACGCCATTGGTGGCAACTTAGAAGCCAGCCGTTTATCTGGGATTAACGTCGAGCGCACTAAGCTTAGCGTATTTGCAATTAATGGCTTATTGGTGGGGGTTGCCGGCTTAATCCTAGCCTCTCGCTTAGGCGCAGGCTCTCCTTCAGCGGGTAATATCGCCGAACTAGATGCGATTGCAGCCTGTGTTATTGGTGGCACCAGTTTAGCTGGTGGTGTGGGTACCGTATTTGGCGCAGTAATGGGTGCCTTCATTATGGCCAGCCTTGATAACGGCATGAGTATGATGGACGTGCCCACCTACTGGCAATCAATCATCAAAGGCAGCATCTTGCTACTTGCTGTATGGATGGATGTGGCCAGTAAAAAACGCGCATAGTCTGAGTAGAGTTGCTCCTTGGGGGCAACTCTTATCCCTTCTAACACTTGGCAACAAGGCAACTGATTCACTAAACTTATACAACCCAATGAAAACATAGCAGCAGTGATGAACGCAGCCATACTTCATGGAGACTATCAGCTGTTTCGCTACCAAAATATCTTGTTAGCCAGCGTACAAGGCAGCTGTAATCTCGCCCTGATAGAGCAATTCTGCCAAGAGTTTAAACAGCTCGGCAAACCTTTGGTTAAACCTTGGGCGCATATTGTGTTGCTAGAACAATGGGAATTAACTGTTCCAGAAGCAGAGCGCCACATCACCTTGTTACAGCAATGGTGTATCGACCGAGGCATGAGCCACGTTGCTCAAGTATTTAGTTTCTCGCCGCTAAAACAATACCAATTAGAGCGAATGCTGCCCGATGAACCGCATTATACTAAACGAGTATTTAAAGAGGTGGGCTTAGCCACTCAATGGCTAAGCGAACAAGGTTTCACTAACGCAGACAAACTCAGCCTTATGAAAAACAAACCCAGCATGATCCAACGTCACTTCGAGCGAGTCGCCTAAGCCAGCGACGACGAAGAGGGTAGCTGATAGTAACTAAATTGGTTTCGGCCATTGGATTTAGCCTTGTACATAGCATGATCGGCTTTACGGATCAGCTCTTGGGCTTCCACTCCGTCATCGGGATACAGGCTGATACCAACGCTGGCATAAACAGGCTGAATATGTAGCCCCAAATTCACTTCTTTGGCTAAGCGCCGTAATACCGTATTCACCACCTCGTCGGCCTGCTGGGTTTCGGCAATATCTTCCAGCGCTAACAAAAACTCATCGCCGGCGAAGCGAGCTAGCAAATCGCCCACGCGAATCGTCTCGTGTAACACCTTGGAGACTTCTTGCAATAAGCGGTCACCGACTTCATGGCCAAAGCTGTCATTAACTTGCTTAAAATTATCTAAATCAATAAAGACGACAGCCAACTTATTGTTTTGTTCCGCGGCTTTAACAATCGACTTGCGCAGTTGCTCCATAAACAAAGCTCGGGTCGGCAAGCCTGTTAAGCTGTCATGATTAGCCATATAGCTCAGGTTTGCTTCCTTGCGTTTAAGTTCACTGATTTGCTGATTGATCTGCAGCGACATGGCTTCAAAACTGCGCGCCAGCAACCCCAACTCATCATTCCGATGACGCGGCAGCAAATCGGTATTACTCGCCTGCTCATGAGTAAAAGATTTCACCGCCAGCACCATGTTACGGATCGGCTGAGAAAGAAACTTGGCAAATAGCAATGAAGTCAACAAACCTGCGATACTCAAGCCCAAGCTGACCTTAACCATGGAGCCCGCCAAGCTGTCGATAATATGCCTTAAACTAGGCAGGGGGCTGGCCAAACCCAGCACCGCCATATTCGAGTGTTGTTCCGCGCCATAAAACACCGGAATAAACGATACCGCACGCTGATGACCTATCTCATCAGAGGCTTCCTGCACATAACTGCGTGGCATTAGATCATCGAATAAGCCCGCCAACTGGGGGAAATCCTGTTGAATTAAATAACGATGGCCGAAGTAAAAACCAAACTGCTTATCGGGATCGGGGTGCAGCAAATAATCGCCTTCCTGATTAGCTAAATAAATTTTCACTTCCTCGGGCAAGTCGGCCTGTAGTTGGCTAAACAAGGAAGCCAATCCTAGATTAACCACCACCACGCCTACGGCCAAATCATCGACATACACCGGAGAGGCAATTTTCAGGGTGGGCTGGTGCTGGCCCAACTTAACGCCTTGCTCACTATGCACATCAACGTCTGAGATATAGCTTCCTCCCTGCGGTAAACGCAAGCTGCGAAACACATAAGGGTAGTGGGATTTTTCTTCTAACTCACTTGACTCAACCACCCGTAGGCCCGCCCCCGAGCGCTCTACTCTTACTATCTCACGGCCGTAATGGTTAGCACCAATTAAACGCAACTGAAAATAGCTTTGATTTAAACGTAGCTTTTGCTTGAAAATTTCAGCGATATTTTGCTGGGCAAGTGCCGCATTATCCGCAGAAAACAGCGCTTTAGCCGAAGGGATTTGACTAAGAAAAGCCACGTCTTTGGCTATCGCGGCGATATCGTTTGTAAACTTACGACTTAGTAATTGGGTGGTGGTGGCTAATTCGCGCTCTGCACTCTTAGCCAGCAATATACGGCTCTGTTGGTAGCTCACGGTAGCGGTCACCACCGAGGCAACCACACCAAACAAGGCAAACCATAGGCCATATTTCAAGGCGATACTTTTCATCATGAAGGTGGCACCTTGTCAATCTGCTTGCCACTAATAATTTTTTGCCAATATTGACTACGTTGCTGTTGATCCTCCACCTGTTGCAGCCAAATGATCTTATCTTCGGCTAAGGCATGCGGTTCAAGCACCACGGTATTCGCCAGACCTTGGCGTAGAGTCAACTGTTGGCTAACCCAAGGTTCCAAACTATAGTTAATCCACTTTTCCGCGAGGCTTTTATTTTTCACGCCTTTGGCTATCGCCCAACAGTCTAGCCAGGCCAGTGCCCCTTCTTGAGGAATGGTATAACCCACCGCGGCGCCACTATCACGTAACATTTTTAATTGTTGTGTACCGTAATTGGCAAATAACAAAGCGATATCTTCTTGCTCAAATAGCTGCTGGGCCTGCTCTGGTGACTTATAGAAAGTTAATACATTACGGCGTAACTCCACCAGGCGCTGACTGGCATCAGCAAACTGTTGTGGGTCAAGTTGGAAGGGGTTATTTAGACCAGAGGCCAGCGCGGCCAAACTAAAGTTATGCGCACTGCCATCGTAGGCTAAAATTTTTGCCTGATATTGGCGATCCCACAAAACTCGCCAAGAACGAGGCGGCTCGACAAAATAGTTTAAGTTATAAATCAGCCCCATTTCCGAATAGGTATAAGGAATGGCATACAGCTTCTGCTCACGAACAATGCCCGGAATGGTACTCAAAGGTTTAAAACGGGGTAGTTGTTTAACTAAATTAGGAATGTTTTCCGGGCTAATTGGAACCGCCAATTGCTGGTCAATATAGCGTTGTAACTCTGCGGTATTTACCGCGAAGACATCGTAATCTGCCGCCTGATTTCCCTGCATTCGCTGCCACATATCATCGTCATTGGTGATATAACTGACTTTTAACTTCACCTGATAGCGCGCTTCAAATTTAGCCACCACATCAGCATCGGCGTAACCCGGCCAAGTTAAGATCCTCAAGTCGACAGTTTCAGTAGCCGCAGCGTTGACACTCAGCCCAAGCAGAAACCAAGCCAATAGCCCTAGATACCATCTTACTTGTCGATGTTCCATCATCTGTTTATTCCGTCAGAGAGAGTAACAAGAATCTCAATAAATAAAAAAGACGTCAATAGCCCCGCGACTAAGTAGATTTTCGCTCATTTAGGTATAGCCAAATTTGTTAGCATTTGCCTAAAAAACTATTAACCTTTAGCTAACAAATGAGCCAGTAGGCTGAAATAACGCTGTAGTGCTTGGCCAATTTCCGCTAAATGCTTAGCCTCTGGGTAAGCACCGGCTTTCGCCAACTCGCTTTGCTTCGTCCCCGCCACCAAATAACTATTTTTAAGCAAGCCATTGGCTTGTATCCAGGCCTCAAATGCACGCGCCATCATCTCGGTGGGCTGACTGAAATAGCGTTGTGCGAGGCGCCTGTCTAAAGCCACCGAGCGTCGAACGTAATCATGAGCCTGTTTGCCTTGGTAACTAAGAAAAGCACTGGCGAACACTTGAGCCAAATACTGATTCAAAGGATGTTCGCGCTGCTCATCGTCGGCCAACCAACGGCTAGACGCAAACGCCACGCCCTGAGCCGGAGTAACAAACAACTTATCCGCCATATAGTGGTCAAAGGCATGCCACCATTCATGGGCCAACGCTCCGGCGCCCGCATTTTTGGCTAAGGCTAAACAACGCCGAGCCGGTGCGTAATGCGCCTGCACATTACGCTGGCCACCGCTGCCAAAGGCCAAACTTAAACTACCACGTAAACCCAAAGCCTTGGGAGGTAGATTTAATAAAAAGGCTAAATCAGCCAAAGCATCAAATACCAGCTCTGCTGCACGTACCTTTTCCTGCTGAGAGACCCAAGCACCTACCGTTAAACTGGCGAAACCAAAGGTATCTTTAATGTCGGCAAAATCAACCGTATCGCCATGTCGGTAATCTGGGCCGCGCCGATAATAATCACGAAACAGCGCCGACTGCTGGTTTTGCTGCGCTAAAGCCGCCTTCTCCTCTACGCTACGCGTCATCAGCTGATACTGACCTTGCCAGCCTCAAAGTCCACAAAATGACTAATGCTGGGCAAACTGTCTTCTTGATGATGAGTCACATAAACCAAGTGACTCAGTTGATACTTGGCGACTTGCTCTAAGGCTTTAAGCACGGTACTACGAGCTAAGAAATCTAAGCCCTGACAAGGTTCATCCAACAATAACAAACTAGGGGCTTTCACCAAGGCGCGGGCAATAATCAACACCCGTTGCTGACCATAAGATAACGATTTAAAGTCGCGTTTTTCTAAATGCTGCATGGCAAATAAACCAAGCCATAGACGCGCCTGTTGCACATCTAATTCACTGGGCTGCTGATACACACCTATCGAATCATAAAGCCCAGATAACACCACGTCTAAAGCGCTGCAATTAACCCGATACTGCAAGTGCAAGCTGGCCGATACCATGCCGATGTGCTGTTTCACTTGCCAAATGCTTTCACCACTACCACGGCGATAACCTAATACCTCGATATGATTGCTATAACACTGGGGATGGTCACCAAAAATTAAATTTAATAAGGTGCTCTTTCCACAGCCATTAGGGCCACGCACCTGCCAATGTTGGCCGGGATGAATTTGCCAGTTTAAGCCACTAAACAAGACTTCACCGGCATAGCTCACCTGACCGTCACGAATGGCAAACAAAGGATCTGATAACTCTGGCGCTTGAAATTGGCGCAAGGCTGCCACAATGGCCAGTGCCTGTTGCTCGGCTTGCTGCTGCAATAGTTGTCGTTCTGGATGTTGTCGCCATTGTTCAATCGTGAGCTGCTGATTGATCCCCTGCTCATCGAGCACCGCCACATGGCTAATGGCCTTGGGTAGCTCTTCATCTCGCGAGGTAATCAGCAATAATTGACATTGTTTGGCAAGATCGTCCAATAGCTTAAGTAGTTGCTGTTGATGAGCAAAATCGAGACCAGCAAATGGCTCGTCGAGAATCAGTAATTGTGGCTGTTTTAATAGGGCCAAAGCCAACATTAACCGGCGAGTTTCACCGGTGGATAACAAACGAAAACCTCGATTCATCAAAGCGCTTAAATCACACTGCTGCACCACCGTATCTATCAGTTCGACTTGACTCGCGCCCCTTGCTAACAATTCAGCTACGCTGTGGCCACTGTCTTGTACATCGCTAAAATCACTATCGTCATCGGCCAACTCGGCCTCTAATAATGCCTGTTGCTGTTCCAAAGAGACGAGGGCGATCCGTTTTGGCTGTTGACTCAACTGCCCGCGCTCTGCCTTAAGTTCACCACTTAACCAAGCACCTAATAAGGACTTACCGCTACCGCTATGGCCAAACAGCGCCCAGTGCTGATTTGGCGCTAACTGCCAGTGTTTTATAGCTAGCTGGCGTTGGCCAGCCAACAACAATACATTCTCAATAATCATTTCGAGTATCACCCTAACTTGGCTTAGCCAAACAAGCACTCAAGCTGGCGCACAGCACTGTGTATTAATAATGGAAAATTTGCGGTTTTAGTGTTTGCCAGAGTAGCAAAATCAAAGCCGGCGTAGCAAACCATGAATAAAGGTTAAGACCAGCCTATAAGAAGGAGCTTAGTGCTGATCATCATGATGATGATGGTGGGGCAACTCTTTGTTTAAGGCCGTATGCAAATAGGCATAATCTATTTTGTCTTGCTGCTGTTTTTCATAACGCCGCCGCCGTTGATAAGCGCGTAAACGTTTGACCTTGTCGTGTAGTGGGTCGGTCCAAGCAACATAAAGCAGCACGCCTAGGCTGAGCATACTGGCCGTACTAAACATGGCCGCAATCGAAGATTCAACCAAAGTGCTGGTAAAAATCATATTTAGAATATGCACCACAGCGATGCCCAGCAGTAGAATTCGTCCATGCAAGCTGTGAAAGAGTAGCGAGTAACTGGCCAGTAAACTTAAGAACAACAAAGCAAGCGCAAACTCAAAACGCAGTGGAAATATCCAAATACGCTGCAAGGCCTGATTATCGGAATAACCACCACTAAAAGCCGTGGCTAGAAAGGCCAACAAAGCACATACAACGTAACCATTGATGGCCCACTTTAGGATCTTCGTATGTGTCATCGCCAAGTCCTTTTTCGCTCTTAGCTTTAATTCAAGTATAAAATATTATTCGCTTAATAGAGGCTGGAACAGCCCAAACGTGAGCCAGCTAACAGCTTCTGGTCCTTAACTATCGATGTCTAATACCGCGCGATTACGCCCTTGATTTTTCGCCTTATACAAACAAGCATCGGCCATTTCCAATAGTTTGGCAGGCTCTAACACATCATCGGGCTCCACTAATACCACTCCCAAACTAATGGTCAAAACCTTGGCTATCTCTGAGCCTAGGTGCTCTATCTCTAAGTTAGCCACCGCCTCCACAATCCGTTTTGCCATGTTAGACAAGTCTTGCTTATGGGCGTCTGAAACCAAAATAGCAAACTCTTCGCCGCCCACCCGGGCCACACAATCTTCACTGCGCTGCACCACTTTTAACAGAGCTTGCGCCACCTGCTTAAGCGCTTGGTCACCCTGAACATGTCCATAGTGATCGTTATACGCTTTAAAAAAGTCGATATCGGCCATCATCACAGCAAACTGCGACTTACGCCGCCGCGCTCCGGTGACCGCTCGGGTCAATTCTCGCTTAAATGGCCGCCGATTAACCAAGCCAGTGAGCTCATCGGTTTCAGCCAATACTTGTAAACGCTCGTTCACTTGCAGCAATTCGTTTTGTAGCCGTGCCATGGCTATGTGATTTTTTTCGCTGATCAATAAACCACTGATCGCGGAAGAAAATTGGCTCAATAAAATCACTTGATTCTCGTCCATGGTGACACAACTTTTGAGACTGGCGCAGGCCAACAAGCCAAAGGACTTTCTGCCATCGCTCAGCGGGACGCCAATAAAAGAGTTAATCTTCATTTTCTTCAACAAGGCGTATTCGTTGGGAGCAATGCGCCGCAGTTTAGCCACATCTCTCACCACAATCGGTGCCACATTCACCATTCTGCGTTTAAGTTGTTCAAGAGGGCTTAAATCAATACTTTCAATTGGGTTTAGCTGTCCGGGCAAGGCCCACACATCACGATATACTGCTTGCTGGCGTTCAAACTCCAGTACCGCCACTAACTCAACGGGGAATAAACTGGCAATGGCAGAGCTAGCTCGTTGCAGCAGGGCTTTAGTGTTATTGGGTTTTTGATTCAAAAATGCCAACGATATTTCAGATAACAATTGATTGGCTTCGGTTTGCCAATTGAGCTCTTCAGTACGCTGAAGCACACTACGTTCCAACTCAAGATGGTGTTGCTGAATGACCTGCTCAGCCTTAATCCGAGCATCTAAACCGGCCAGCAAGCGCTGCTGCAATTGCTGCATCGAACTCGCCACCAAACCAATTTCATCACTGCGCTGTAATAAGCGGCTGGGTAAAGGCACGATTTTGTGTTGCTCAGTAAAAATCTGATCGGCGGTATCAGCCAACAAACGCAGGTCGCCGGTCACTAAGTAGCTCACCAGCAACAAAATAATCAAACTCATCAGAAAAGTTTTTAAACCATTGGTAAGTAAAATTACCAGAGCCTGCGCGGTAATATCTTGTTTAATTAAAGAAAGATCCAAACCTATCGTGAGCTCACCCAAGTCGGCGCCTAGCCAATGAAGCGGGTAACGATAGGACTTCTGCTTAGGCACACTTTGCCCTACCTGTAGGCGCTCTTGTTTTGTTGAATGAAACTCCACCGAGGCAACATATTGCTGTTGTACTAAACCCCGCAATAACGCTTCTAGTCGTTGTGGCTCATTTTGCCAAACCGCACGCTCAATACTGGCTAGATTCGCTCGATTATAATCATCCACCCAGCCTTCGACATGCCTCACCGCCCCCATATAATTAAACGCCAGCTGAATCGCCACGGTTAATAAGGCAAACACGGTGCTAGCGCTAATAATTAAAATCACCAAACGTTTAGCAATGGGATTTTTTAGTTTAAATCGGCCTGTCATAGTGCACACCAAGCTTATTGAGCAAAACCAAAAGGTTGAGCTAAATCTAACGACCAATGACTAAAATCAAGCTGCTGCCAATTTTTATTCTTGATTAATTGATAGTGAGGAGAGTTCGGCTCTAGCAGCATAAATAAGGGCGCATCAACCTTCTTCGGTAACACTTCTCCACGACTATGCTGCTTAATCATGGCCAAGGCCCATCCCACGGTAGCAAAGTGTCCGCCCGCTAACGCGCTAATGTGTCCCTGTTCTCGCAACTGCAGCGCCTGTTCTGAAGTATTGAAGGTCGCAATAAACAACTCTTTACCCGGCTGTTTGCCTAACTCTTTGAGCGCTTTAATACTGCCAAAGGCCATCTCATCGTTAGCCACCCATAAATACTTTAATTTGGGGTAGCGCCGTAACAACATTCGCGTTTGTTGGTAGCCCTGTTGTTCATTCCAATCGGCGTAAACCACTCGCCGTAACTGCAAATTAGGCTGCTGCTGGATAAAATGCTTGGCCCCCGCCTCCCGCTGCACCGAGGCAGGGGTAAGTTTATCGCCAGAAATAAGCGCCACTTCCCCCGCTTGCTCGCCACTTGCTAGATACATCGAACGCGCAGCCTGATATCCGGCCCAATAATTATTGGGTATCAAACTAGATAACAAATGCTGTTGCCAATATGGCTGCGCTAACAACGACTGATGCTGCGGATCTAGGTCGTTAAGCGCCACCAATACATACACATTTTGATTTTCCAATAAGCGCAACATCTTCGGTAGAATTTGCTTTTCGTTGACCAAAATTAAGTAGTCAGGGAGCTGTTGCTGCGCGATCATTTGCTCTAAATGACTGAGCATTGAATAGTATTTGCGCTGTGCGTGAAAAGTACGAAAATCGAGCTCCAAGTCATTAGCCACCGCGCTAGCAAAGCTGTCAACATCATGCCAAAAGCTCTCGTTCGACTTACCTGGGTTAAAAAAAACCACCGAGGTTTGTCCCCACGCCAAGCTACAAAATAGCATCCCAATAAGAAATAACTTCACCTAAACTTGGCCCTAAAAAACTTAATTTGATTACTTAAAACTATAAACCACAGGCTCGATTTAGCCCGTTTAATTAATAAAAATCCGCCGTAAACCGCTGCTTAATAGCAAAAAAGCGCTCTACGGCGCTTTTTGATAACTTATACAATAAATTCAAACGACTATTGCTTGACTCCCAACATTAAACTGCTGCGTCTGGCGACTATCGCCATCACGACTAACGGCAGCGCCATCAGTATGGCCAATTGCTCGCTACTCGACAGCCCACTTAATGCCAATAGGCCCACTAAACTGGCCGAGCCAGTCATTTGAATAAAACCCAACAAAGCCGCAGCCGTACCGGCGCGCTCAGCAAAAGGCGCCAAGGCACTACCGGCCCCCACCGCAATCAACAAGCAAAAACCGACACTACATACATAAATAGGCAGCATAAAAGCCAGCGGGTGGGCAAACTGTTGGCTAGAGATTAAGCCCACGGCGGCTGCGGCCATCAAGCCAGCACCAAGCCATAATGCCCGGGTCTGCCCCACGAGTTTAATCAATGATGGCGCGACAAAAGCTGCAATAATATTCAACAGAGCATTACTGCCAAACCACAAGGCGTATTGAGCACTAGACAGCTGCATGTCTACCATCAAACGCCCCGGTGACTGCGAGACATAGCCGACGATCATCGCCATGGCTAACATCACCAAACTCGCGTAATAAATAAAAGCCGGAACCCGTAATACACTGAAATAACGCGACCACGAGTACAAGCGCCCCTTGGCAATATGGGCCGAGTGCTGCGTTTCTTTCAGCCCCAACATTAAAGTCAAGCCGACCAGCAAAGCATATAACAGCATGAACCAGAAATTGGCGGCCCATGACCAATAGTGACTCAGCACTCCGCCCAATAAGGGAGCCAATGCAGGAACGATACAGATCACCCCATTGAGGTAGCTGAGCATGTTTTTCGAACGCTCCGCCCCATACACATCTCGCACCCCAGCAAAAGCGGCCACCGATAAACAACTGGCCGCCACCCCTTGAATTAAGCGCGCCAAGATTAACCACGAAAAATCCATAGCTTGAGCAGCCACAGCCGAGCCCAACATATAGAGCAGTACACCAAACAAGGCGGTGGGACGTCGGCCAAAACGATCGGCAAGCGGCCCCACCAATAGCTGGCCAAAACCAAAAGCAAACAGAAATACCGGAATGGCTTGAGTCATCCAATCTAGCGGAACCACAAAGGCTTCAGCCATTTGCGGAATGGCCGGTAAGAAAATATCTATCGCTAAAGGTGAAAAAAGCACCATTAGCATGAATAAAGGCAAAGGTTTAATGGTCAACGACATATTTGGCTCCTGATACAAGCTACGCATTGTAAGTGCCAAGCAATATGAATCATAATGATGTTTTGGCACAAGATTTAGTCCCCAAGGGAATATATGTCGACATCTTATGATCTGAATTTACTACGGGTCTTGTTAACCCTGCTCGAAGAGCGAAGCGTTTCCCGAGCCGCCGAAAAGCTCTGCTTAAGCCAATCAGCAGTGAGTAAACAATTAGCCAAACTGCGGCAACAGCTGAACGACCCGCTGTTTGTGCGCCATGCTGGCGGCCTAAGTCCCACACCACGAGTGCGCGACTTAGGCCCCACCCTGCGCCAATGGCTGCAAACTGCAAATCAAATGATCGAAGCCGAAGGCTTTGAGCCCAGCACCAGCCAGCGTAACTTTCGTTGCAGCGTTAACGAAACCTGTTTTGCGACTTTATTGCCACGCTTTTTTGGCAAATTAAGTCGCCTAGCGCCGGGGCTGAAATTAGATACCCACAAGCTAATCGCAGGCAGCATCAACAGCCTACAACGCGGTGAGTATGATTTTGCCATTCTTACCCGAGACAACGACCAGCGCGCGCCCAACCACTTACAAGCGAAGCACTTACCCAAACAAGTACGCTGCTTAGAACTCTATCGAGAAGACCATGTTTGCTTGGTGCGTAAAGGCCACCCAGTGCTGCAACAACCATGGAACCTAAGTACTTACCTTCAGCAAGCGCATTTAAGTTGTGAATGCGAAGTAGGAGAACATTGGTTATTACACACCGTTCTAGCCGAACAAGGCTTACATATCGAGAACAGCACCCTCACCGCCGACTTTTTTGCCGCCACCATGCTCTGTCAGTCTAGCGATTTGGTATTTACCTGTACCCGTAGCTTCGCCCAAGAAGTGGTGAATACCCATCAGTTAGTACAGCTGCCCTTACCGGTAGAAATGGCACCATTTAGCTATTTGTTAGCGTGGCCGGAACATCTTGAAGATGACCCTGCCCACCGCTGGTTACGCCAGTTAATTCTCGAACATTGTCCCGCTTAAGCAGCGCGCTGACGTGAGCCGCCTTAGCCACTGCGTGATAGTAATAATGAAATTTGTTATTTCGCTTTATTATCATATATTTGTGACAAGTTATTAGCGACAAGTCAGAGCCAGTGTGCGAAGCTAGGGGCCGACGGGTTCACGGAGGATAATTAATGGCAACGCTGTCGTTTAAATTAAAACTATTCATCACCATTAGCTTGGTTTTTATTACCATTTTGGCTTGCATTGGGCTATTTGCTGCTCCCAGCTTAAGCGTAGAACAGGCCAACGCGGCAACGGCCCTTAGCGGCAACGAATTACAAAGCTTATTCGCCGAACATAGCGCGGCAGCACGCAACAAACTACTGCTTGCTTCGCTACTGATTGCGGTAATCGGCCTAGGGCTCATTTTACTAATAGTGCAAGGCTTCTTAAGTACCCTAAGCCAAATCACTCGACGTATCGGCTACCTTGCTGGAAAAGAAGGTGACCTAAGCTTGCAGCTTGAGGTCAATGAGCACCAAGAATTAATTGAAATGAGTCGTCAATTTAATAGCTTCACTGAAAAATTGCGCAACATCGTCAATCAATTACAACAGCAAGCGGCACAACTGAGTAGCGGCTCGAAAAATCTAGCTAAAAATGCCGAATCAGCCGGTCAAGCTGGCCGAGCTCAGCGAATCGATACCGACAATGTAGCCGCCGCGGTGAACCAAATGTCATCGTCGGCCAGTGAGGTAGCAGAGCTAGCCAATAGCACCGCCAGCAACGCTGAGCATGCCGAACAACAATTGCTACAAACGCAGCAAGAGTTTCAACAGTCGGTTGAGCAAATTCGCCATATTGCCAATAACATGCAAGGCATTAGCCAGCGGATCAGCCAAGTGGCGGGACGCAGCCAAGACATTAATAGCATATTAGAAACCATCGGAGGCATCGCCGAACAAACCAACCTGCTCGCGCTGAATGCCGCCATTGAAGCAGCCCG
Organism: Agarivorans sp.; assembly: GCF_050295395.1. Classification (NCBI taxonomy): domain Bacteria; kingdom Pseudomonadati; phylum Pseudomonadota; class Gammaproteobacteria; order Alteromonadales; family Alteromonadaceae; genus Agarivorans; species Agarivorans sp. The sequence goes on along the minus strand of NZ_JBNKPP010000077.1, from coordinate 7,795 downwards.
AGCCGGTGAACAAGGGCGAGGCTTTGCGGTAGTGGCCGACGAAGTGAGAAATCTAGCTGGGCGCACCCAAAGCTCAACCGAAGAGATTAACCAACTGATTCAAGCCTTACAAAATGACGTTAACGCCACGGTGGATTCCATCGCCAGTAGCCGCGAACAAGTGGATCGTACTGCGCTCAATACCGAAGCCAGCTATCAGCAACTCAACGACGTGGTCACCAGTATCGCCGCGATTAATCAACATACCGCTCAAGTGGCCACCGCCGCCCACCAACAAAGCCATGTCAGCGAAGAAATTAACAGCAACATTAATGGTATTGGCGAAGCGCTGGGGGTACAAAACCAATTGGCTCATGACATTGAAAACATCAGTGCCGAACTATCCAACATCGCAGTACTGCTCAACCAACAGCTGTCAACCTTAAAGGCCTAAGCTATCTTAATAAATCTGCCATAACAGTTTATGGCAGGTTTATTACTCGCCCTTGCAGTTCGTGAAGCTCCCCACCCTTTAGCCCCCATCTCTAAGCTAAACTGACAATAAAGCGCAGATTTATTTCCTGCTCACCACTTGGGGAGGTTACCCGTATGACAATTAGCTTACAGTTTTTTGGAGCGACCGAAGAGGTCACCGGTTCCTGCCATTTGCTTCACTTGGGTGATAAGCAAGTTTTGCTCGACTGCGGCCTCATTCAAGGCAGTAAAAGTGATGCCATGCGCAACTTTGATCCCTTTCCCTTCGAGCCCTCGCAGATCGATGCGGTGATCCTTAGCCATGCTCATATCGATCACTCTGGACGGCTTCCTCAGTTGGTAAAAAATGGCTTTAGCGGCCCAATTTACACTCACAAAGCCTCGGCTGAGCTGTGTGAAATCATGCTTAAAGATGCCGCCATGTTGCAAAAACGCGACGTAGAACGAAACAATAAAAAACGCATTAAACAGCAGTTGCCTCCCTTAGAGCCCTTATTTGACGAGCAAGATGTACTGCGTACCGTGAAACAATTTGTAGCACTTGATTACAACGAGCAAGTACAAGCACTGCCGCAGCTAAAATTTCGCTTGAACGATGCCGGACATATTCTTGGCTCAGCCTTGGTAGAACTGTGGTTAGAAGCCATCGATAAGAAAATCGTCTTTAGCGGAGACCTAGGCCGTGAAGGCATGCCGATCCTTAATGATCCGGTGGCCATCGAACAGGCCGATTTAGTAATAATGGAAAGTACCTATGGCAACCGGCTGCACCGCTCATGGCAACAAACCATCGATGAATTAGCCGAGATATTCGCCGCTACCATCAGCGGCGGTCGTGGCAATATTTTGCTGCCCGCCTTCTCGGTAGGGCGTGCTCAAGAGCTACTCTATTTATTCCACCTTTACGCCAAACAATGGGATCTTTCCCGTTGGAGAATTTGCCTCGATAGCCCAATGGCGATTGAGGCCACTAAAGTCTACCTGAACAACTACCCGATCATGGATGATGACTTTAAACGCTTTACTCGCCAGCATCCCGGGGAGCACCCATTACTGTCAAACGTAGAATTCATTCAAACCACTGAGCAATCCATGGAACTGAATGAAATTAGCGAAGGTTTGATCATTATCGCCGGCAGTGGCATGTGTAACGGTGGCAGGATCCGTTGCCACTTAGAACATAATCTATGGCGCAGTGAATGTGATGTGATTATTTGTGGTTATCAGGCGCTAAGCACCCCAGGGAGAATGTTAGTTGATGGCGCATCCCAGCTCACTATCAATGGCAAGCCAGTTAAAGTCGCGGCCACCATTCACACCGTAGGGGGCTTGTCGGCACATGCCGACCAAGCGGAATTAATTAAATGGTATCAACAATTTAAATCGGCACCACCGTTGCTGTTAGTGCATGGTGAACAAGAGGCGCAGCAGGGCTTAATCGAGACAATTAAAGCCAGTTCAATGCGCCAACCCAGCTCGCTACTAGCAGTGCAACGCGGCGATAAACTGGCCTTAGACAGCTTACCTGAACTAGTTTGGCTACCCTGAGACAGGAATAATGTAGCGGTAAACGCTGACAAAATGACTAGCACAGCCGGCCACCACAAACAGATGCCAAATGGCGTGGGTATAGGCCCTGTGCTTGGCCACGTAAAATAGGGCGCCAATACTAAATAACACCCCGCCGAGTAACAAATAAGCGAGGCCTGCCGGTGGGATATGTAAATACATCGGGTAGGCCAGAGCCAAGGCCAACCAGCCCATCACCAAATAAGTGCCTAGCGACAACTTGGGAAAACGCACCCCAGTGAGCAACTTAAAGGCGATCCCCACAACGGCAAGTAACCAAATCACCAGCATCGAGACCCAAGACAACCAACCATCAAAGGCCAGTAACAAAATAGGTGTATAAGTACCGGCAATCAGAAGATAAATAGCGGCATGGTCAAACAACTTTAGCCGTGCCTGCCAACGGACCTCGCTCACTGCATGGTATAAACAAGAAGCCAAAAACAACAAGGCCATTGAGCCACCATAAATGGCCACCGCCGACACAGCTAAGCCGCCTTCCGCTTTGGCTAATAACAACACGAGGCCCAACAGCGCCCCCATAAAACCCAAGAGGTGTGATAGCACGTTGAGTATTTGTTCATTTTTACTATAAGAACTTGACCCTGCCATCGGCTTTCCTTAGCGAGAATACTGACTCTAGCTTAAATCTTCAGCGTACACTTGTACACTGAAAAAATTAGCCCTTATGACTCAGTAAAATTCAGCTAACAAGCGCAATAGATGAGCTAGCGCAATCATCCAGCCGCTGTGTTTAACGGCTATCATCTATACTCAAATGGCAGGGTTGATAAGCAACGAGGCTCCCTATGACCCAACAACTTTCGCTAAGTGCCGCCAAAGCCTTAGCCATTAGCGAACATTTAGACCAACTGCAATTTCGCGACTTACTAAGAAATATTAGTGAGGACCCCCAGCTGAAACAATTTGCCCCCGACGGGGTTTGTCATATTGACCCGCGCAATGGCAACTTAATCATTTACAACTCGGCGCGCGCCAAACGCATTCATACCACCGCCAAACCCACTCAAACTTGCCAAGATGATTATTGCCCCATTTGTGATGGCAAAAGTGCCGACATTCTCGATATTGCAGAACATAGCGAGGGCTTTACCTTTATCAATAAAAATCTTTATCCGATTTTTTATCCAATCGAGCAGATTCCCAAAGAAAACGCCGACTATTTTCTCCATCAAGATCCCTTTCATACCGGCCGCGCCTCCTACGGTTTTCACCTATTACAGTGGACTTCATCCTTGCATCATCGCGATTGGCATAACATGCCCTTCGAGGATGCGTTGATTAGCTTTCAGCGTTTAGCCCAATTGGAAAAGGATCTACTGCATCAACCTAGTGATTTCATGGCCAGTTCAGAGACTCAACTTAAACAACAAGAAGTGGTTAGTGGTTATGTCTCTATTATTAAAAACTACGGAGCCAGCGCAGGTGCCTCCTTGGTTCATGGCCACCAACAAATCGCCTATAGCAATATTTTACCGCAGCACTTTTTTAATAACTTACGCTTTCGGCAGCGCCACAATAAGGCTTTCAGCCAATACATGATTGAAGAAAACCCTAAGCCGCTGCTAATCAAAGACTACGGAGAGATGCAGCTGATGGTGCCTTATTTTATGAAACGCCCACTAGACATGCTGTTAATCGTGAAAAACAGCGAGCACCGCTATTTACACCAACTCACTGTGCAAGAACAACAGCAAATGGTTAAGGCCATTCAACAAACCATCGCCGCTATTTTGACTCTCATGGAACAAATGGGCCTACCTCCCGCCTACAACATGATCGTCAATAATGGGCCGGGCTGCGGCTTGTATTTAGAGTTTTTACCGAAAACCCAAATGATGGGAGGTTACGAGCAAATCGGCCTATTTGTGTGTCAGGCCAATGCCGCCGACTCGGCCCAACTACTTAGAGAAGAAATTTGCAAAAAACACCAACAAATCAGCATTTAATTTGTTTAAGCAGCAAACAAAAATGAGCAATAAAAATACTGAAAAATAAAAAGAAAACCACTTAAATACTATAATTGTCAAAATTATTTCATATTACAATAATCTTAAAAATAGGTAATTGTCAGCTAATTGTTCTTACCGCAAAATCGACTAAAAATGGGCAAGTCGTAGCCATTTATTATGTTAACTAGACCAACTGCAGTAGCGAGAACAGTATGCAAATATCCCACCCCTCCACCGTTAGAGTGGGTAATCAAAGCTATGATTATTCAATTACCTCTGTCACTAAAACTTACGCTGGCGCTAAAGTACTCAACGACGGTACCAACATTTATCTAGAAGATGAAAATGGCAAAGTAGAAACCTTAAAAACCGAATATAAACCAGACATTCCTCCCAGCACTCAGCTCATCTCCACCCTATGGGGCGAAGACAAACGAGCCAAAAAACGCTTTCTATTTGGCTACTACAATCACTCGAATGATTTCATTGGCTACACCACCAACTACCAAAACGTAAATGCAGCCAAACGCATCATTCAACTACATGGCTTTAATGCAACACTAGAAAGATTTCGTTGGTTGGTCATCTTAGCCTTCGCCGCGCTGTTCGCTTGGACCGGATTTTGGACAGGCATTAACTTTAGCCTAAGCGGTCTAATTAACTTTATCACTGCCATTCCCTATGTATTGTGGGAAACCCCCAGCATGCTTGCCAATATGCAAAGCTATGGTCGCTATTACAACGTAAGCCTAGGTGGAGCATTTATTGGCCTGATTGGTGGATTTGCGGTTGGCAAATTGCTACTAGCACTCACAGTGGGTCGATTACGCAGCAAATTGCGTATCGAGTTTGCTAATAACTTACGCGATCAGTTAACCAATACCTTTGCTCAAGGCGAACATCCGAATAACGGACTTTCCGATACCCCAAAAACCGATGCCGATGGCTACCAATCTCTCATTTAATCCTAATATTGTTTAAGGAATTGACATGTCTTTTGAACATGGCTCGCTCGACTTAGGGATCCGCAATCCCTTTCGCTTCGAAGGCACATTACGTGCGATTAGAGGCTGTATAACCGCACTCTTGGGCTTGTTTGCCTTACTCAAGGTAGCAACTGCAGTACAAGATCATCCGATTAGCGGCTGGATCTTAGCCTTGGTTGGTTTTCTATTGATGGCCAATGGCTTATGGACTTTAGGCCGCGGTTTAATGCAGGTAATGCGTTTTTATGTAGGGCGGGCAGCGCCTACCTCTTTGTCGTATAACCATGCAGATTCAGAGCAAGATAGTGCCCAACGCGAGAAAAGCGATGTGGCCTACGACCAACAGCAAATTGAATCAATGCTGGTAGGCAGTAAAAACTTTACCTTTAAGGAACCAGTAGGCTTGGTTGCACGGTTACTGCACACCCTGTTTCCGAAAATCACCTTTGTGCCCTATCCCATTCAAAATATTGCCCAGCGTATTACTGGAGCCTTAGTACAAACCTTGGTGGCTTTATTTGCCTTCGCTATTTTGAGTTTTGTTACTTCGGTTGGCTTAGCTGGCAACCAAGCCACCATTTTAATGCCGGTTTTTGCCTTCACCCTACTTTGCTATATCTCTCTGGTTTGGTTTAAAGCGGGTCGCCCCTTAAGTCGCAGCCTTGGACATGGCATTGAAACGGTCAGCGCCTTTGGCTTTGTTAAGATGACCGCGCTGTGCGTCAGTGTTCCAACGCTGATTAACTTGGCCTTAAATCGCCTAATTTCCTACGAGCCTGCCGTCTATCAGCAAGCCTTTGCCGATCAACTGCGTGGTATAGAGCTAGACCCGCAATTCGACGAAGGCTTGACTTGGTTGGTTCAACTAACTGAGTTCGCCTATCACAGCTATAGCAACGCTACGTGGCTAGGGCTGATTTTTGTCTTTGCCCTGATTAGCTGTGGCTTGCTGTTAGCTTTAACCGGATTAAGAGCAAAGCAAGCTGAACCCACAACCGAAGTCACCGATAAATTGCCCCGCACGGTTGAGGTGGCTGCGCGGCCAATGGATATTTTTAACGAATTTACCTACCAAGTGATGGAGCGCCGTCGCTATAACAAAGTACCCAACCGCGTCTATAAACCACTCAATGCTAGGCAAAATCCCAATAACGGCGAGTTTGATGGCGATTTAATTCAAGAAACCCAACCCTATACGCTTGATAAAAATGATCAGCCGCTCAGCAAAAAAATGCGCATCGTGTCTACCAGCCTTGCGCAAGGCCTATTATTACTGGCCAGCTTGTTGGTATTTTATGTCTTAAGCCCACTGACAACTTATATCAAGCTTTATGACGGCACCGCATTTCGCCTACTGGATGATGAAGCAGCCCAAGCCTTTATTGAAACTACTATCACTAGTTTCTTTCATATTCTCGCTTTGCTGGTGGCTGCCGCCATATGCGCCATCTTTGGTCGCTTATTAAGTAACCTTAGCCACCCATTTTGGAGTGAGATCCAGTTTGAATCGAGCTTGGTTTACTTTAAATGTAAAGGCACCGTCAAAGAGGATACTCGCACCTTTGGTAAAGGCTACAACGACAGTACCAGCCTAGAGACCAGCGTATTTACCTCCACCATTCAACCACGCTTGTTTGTGTCGCGGGTAATTAGCTCAACCTTTGCCGGCGTTGGTAGCACCAACCTGATGTTTCCGCGTCATATCATGACCATGCACAATGATGAAAACCTCGCTGACGAACTCTATCACGAGCTAATGCATAGTATTTGCAACCGTGCCGGAACAGCCGCGATGAATGATGAACAGCGTAAGGTGGTCGACGAATACAATAGCTCCAACTTACAGATGAAAGCAGAATCGAACCCAGAACGCCTAGCTAATGGCAACGCTGAACTCAATCTAGCGGCTCCAAATCCAAAGGTGAGCGTGACTAAACAAGCAGAATCAGAGCAATTGGCCGAGCCCAGCTTAGAAAACTAACAACCGCTGCACTCTGGTAAGCCGCTGCTAAATGAAGTGACTCATAGAGTGAGACATTTCGCTTAATCGGCTTGTAAGGCCTGACTTTGATATTCCATCTCAGTCAGGCCTTTTACATGTGCGGTATAAGCTTAAACCCGCCGTCGCAAATCAGGCCTCGCGCAACGAGCCCCCACCCGCAGTAATAATAAACATTTGTTGCTTGAGTTATGTGAACAGAATAGGGCAAAATTTCCTTAAGCTCTTATTAACTCGTGAATCAAACTTTGCTAACAAATAGCCAAACCTTGCAACACCATTTTGAACGCCTGAAAGCCAACAAACTGTTTGAACTGTTTGTTATTTCGGTGATCCTCGTTTCCGCCTTGCTGATTGGTGCCAAAACCTATCCCTTACCGGCTAAGGTCGTCACCGCTACGGTGGTACTCGACTACTTAATTACCCTGTTTTTTGTTGTAGAAATCAGCATCCGCTTTATTGCTGAAGCCAATAAAAAACTGTTTTTTAAGAATTTTTGGAATGTTTTCGACAGTTTAATTGTACTGGTTAGCCTAGTGCCAATTGAAAACTCCGAACTAGCAGTAGTAGGCCGATTGATTCGGGTATTTAGGGTACTACGGATGGTCTCAATTATTCCGGAGCTGCGGATCTTACTGACCTCACTGGTTAAGGCTTTACCCCAGCTGGGCTATGTGATGCTACTGATGTTCATCATCTTTTATATTTATGCGGCGATTGGCAGCACCTTGTTTGAAGCGATTAACCCAGAGCTGTGGGGCGATATCGCCATCTCCATGCTCACCCTTTTTCGG
>NZ_JBNKPP010000076.1:0-2778 GCF_050295395.1 Agarivorans sp. | reverse complement strand
CGCACCAATTTCTTCTAAAAGGTTTAAACCATCTTTGATATTTCGCTGATCGGGCATATCAATAAAGGGGAAAGCTTCCAACTTGCCCAGCTTTAAGCCCAACATTTGTAAAATAACCGACGCCAAGTTAGTGCGTAAAATTTCTGGATCGGTAAACTCATCGCGGCTATTAAAGTCATCTTCACTATAGAGACGAATGCAAATACCTTCGGCCACCCGACCACAACGACCTTTACGTTGATTAGCACTAGCCTGAGAAATCGCCTCAATAGGCAGTCGCTGTACCTTAGAACGGTAGCTATAACGGCTGATTCGAGCCGTGCCCGGGTCAATCACATAACGAATTCCGGGTACGGTTAAACTGGTTTCAGCTACATTAGTGGCTAATACAATGCGTCGCCCACGATGTGAGGCAAAGATTCTATTTTGCTCGGCATTCGATAGCCGTGAGTACAGTGGTAATACTTCAGTATCTCGATATTGGCGCTTTTCTAAGAAGTCTGTGGCATCGCGAATTTCCCGCTCACCATTCATAAAGATCAGAATATCACCGGGCTTTTCTCGATACAGTTCATCAACGGCGTCGGCTAAGCCCTCTAAAACATCTTTAGTTTGTTCACCATCATTTAGGGGCCGATAGCGGGTTTCAACCGGATAAGTACGGCCCGACACTTCAATCACTGGCGCATCGTTAAAATGTTTAGCAAAACGTTGCGGGTCAATGGTGGCCGAGGTAATCACCACTTTTAAATCGGGCCGCTTCGGCAGCAGCTGTTTGAGCACCCCTAAGATGAAGTCGATATTAAGGCTACGTTCGTGGGCTTCATCGATAATCAGCACTTCATACTGCGATAAGAAACGGTCTTGCTGTAGCTCGGCCAACAGCATACCGTCGGTCATAAGCTTAATTAAGCTGTCATTTTTTATCTGATCGTTAAAGCGGATCTTATAACCCACCAGCTCGCCTACTGGGGTATTAAGCTCTTCGGCAATGCGCGCGGCCACACTACGCGCAGCTAAACGTCTAGGCTGAGTATGACCAATAAAGCCGCGACTGCCCAAACCCAGCTCCAAACAAATTTTAGGTATTTGCGTGGTTTTACCCGAGCCTGTTTCACCGGCGATAATCACCACTTGATTATCTCTCAGCGCCTCATAAATAGTCTGCTTTTGTTCCGCCACTGGTAATTGAGGTGGATAATCAATCTTAGGAATGGAACTGCGACGCCGCTCTGCCTTTTCCACTGAGCGCAGTAAAGCCTGCTGGAACTTAGCAAAAGGGGGATGTTCTTCACTTAACTGCTGCTCGTTAAACTTAGCCAATTGGTTTTGTAAACGATAACGGTCTTTAGCAAGAGCAAGAGATATTTGTTGTTTAAGGGTAGATAAAGCCGACTGCAAGAATAAAGCCTCGTAAGGTTGCATACGAGGCGCAAATGCTAACAACAATCACTGAGAAAACAAGTCTAACTGACGCTCTTATAGCAACTATTCAAATGTTTGCTGATCCCCGCCAGTACCTCTTCGCGGGTAATTAAGCCCAATAATTTACCTTGTTCAATCACTGGATACATTTTGGGTTTCTGCAGCAGCATACTTTGCGCCAGCTCGAAAATACTGGTCTCGGGGCCAACACTTAGCACATCTTTGCGCATTAAATCTTCAACCAGGGACACGGTTTCGCAATGATAAGTCGCTTCCAATAAGCTTTTTAAACAGTCTTGCTCGGAAATCCAACCAATCACATGTTTATGCTCATCAACCACCGGAGCCCCTAATTGCTTGTGCTCAAGTAAGCTACGCACCACTTCGGCAATGGCTTGTTTTGCAGTAAAACAAACTGGGCGGGTTAACATGTAATCGCGTACTTTCAAATTCTCTGACATGGTTTGCACTCCATTCGTGTGCCTACGCTTAGCTTAGTTGCAGAGGCTCAATTCCTCCAGTCATCCAAGATTTAAGGGGCGAGGATGAGTGAGTGGCGCTGATTTTTCGGTAGAAACGTGTTAAGAGATGGAAATTAACGCTGAGCTAAGCGGGATAAAAACCAAACTATATGTAGCGAAAGTGTAGCGCTTGAATTGTACAAAATCATAACGAGTTACTAATTCCCCGTTCTGTTCTCAAGCACGCTTTTGGACAGAAATGAGTTAAGACGCTACTTTGCTTAAAGATAAACTAAATGATGGAGGCAGAGTTAACGCCATTATATTAGGGTGAAAAAGCTCGGATAAATTTAGCGAAGAATGCTGGCTTTGTGCGCCCCATCATTATTAACTTGTTATAACCATGAGTTACGTACTTTCAGGTCTTTTTTTGACAAAATAACTAATTTTTAGACATTTGCTAGCTTCAATTTTTAGTGGGCCATAATAGTCATCAGGATCGATGATTTCTCCTACTTTAAAATCTATAAATTCTCGCAAAGCGAGATTCGCATCCTCGGAAAATAAGAATGAACCTGTATCTGCTAATTTTCTTACTTTCGGCCTAGCTTCACCAATCATTAAACTCAATAATTGCTTCTGTTCATCTGTTAGGCCATTCGTGTCCCAAGTATTCTTATGAGTCTCGTAGTAATGCACTATGTCAGAAAGAGCCTCAATTGCATTTTGATATGCTGCGACACGGAGCTCCCACCATTTCTTGTGGCGAAAGTCTCGATTAGCAATAAAAGAAGCAAACAAACCAGCAATGATCCCTACTAAGCCTAATTTAATTAATTCGAGTATCACGGATTGCATATTGACCACTGTTAATAAACCTATTATTTAATTT
>NZ_JBNKPP010000075.1:0-2239 GCF_050295395.1 Agarivorans sp. | reverse complement strand
GGTTCGAGCTTGAGTGATGCCGATCCCTTACCCATAGCGCTATTCCAAAAGGATTGTAAATTCCATATCGCGGCGTTAGATGGATTAATGAAGCAAGATAGGCATTTTCAATTGTTAGCCTGTAGCAGCAGTGCTGCGGCTCTTAACGCGATAGTGGCTAAGGATTTGGCTATTAGTGCCATGGCCGAATGCAGTGTATCGGCACCACTGAATATTATTGATTCTGGAACACTTCCACCCTTGCCTGTGGTCGCCGTCGCACTGGTTATTTCCGCTAAAGCTTATTCACCAATCAATGCGGAGTTGGCCAAGCAAATTGCACGGGCCTATCAAGGCTACTTGGAATAAGGTTTCACGTGAAACATTCGATTTGATAATGCAGCCTTAAGCCTAGGGACATATAGTAAAGCTGCGCGTAATACATGATGTGACCACTAGTATATGAACTACAATGGACTGATAATTATGCAGGGTCAGTTAACTCAGCTCTTATAGGTTGGAACGTCTTGATTAAGTCCATATTTAATAAAATTTTTAATATCCGCGAAGAGACAATACTGGAGCGACCTAAAAGCTTTAGTCAAACCGATCTCAGTAAATCGTTGGACAAAGTTTCAGCCCCTAAACGCCAAGAAGAACCCGTTGATACCGTGGTGAGTATCGACCTCGCGGCGCTGTTTTACAGCCTGTTGTTTCCCGCCAGAACCAAAGATGCTGGTGGCGTTGCTAATAACCTTGAACGGCGTGTTATGGCTGAAATAGAACTGGCCTTAGCATCGCCACAAGTGATAGCAGAAAAGGTGCTGAAGCTTCCCTCTAAGGTTTTGGAGTTAGACCGTAAATTAGCTGAGCCACAGTTTGATACTAAGGACTTGTTGGCGTTAATCGAGAAAGATCCCTTACTGAGCGTCGAAGTGCTTAAGCTGTGCAACTCACCAGCCTTTAAGCGTGGAGATAGAGAGGTCACAAGCCTGCAACAGGCTTTAGTGCAGCTCGGCCGTGAACAGTTACGCCGCTTTGTGACGAGCTGCCTAGTGCGTGAAATGCTCGATATTAAACCCATTTATTTTCGTCGCTTTGGTGCCGAAATTTGGCGTCATTCGATGCAGGTGGCCTTTTTAACCTGTGAACTGAGTGAAGAAGGTAGAGACACGGCGTTCCTATTAGGATTACTGCATGATGTGGGTAAGCTCGCCATTTTTAAAATGTTGCTCGATGCCTTTGTGCAAGCAGAGCCTGGGGAGCAGCCAAATTCTTGGTTATTCCGACAAGTGATGACAGCCAAATCACTCACCTTAAGTGCTTTGTTGGCAAAGCATTGGCAATTGCCAAGTACCTTTGAAACCGAGCTGGATAAATTAGCCCATGTTCACACTCGGCCGAATGAGGGAATTGCCGCTGTGGTTTGGCGCGCCAATATCATCAGTGAGATTTCGATGCTGCAGCAAGCGGGTAAATTGCCTGCTGATATGCTGAGCAACTTGTTAACCTTGGCTGGACTCGAGCCCGCTCAATTCGAAGCGTTGCACGAAAAACTTCAGCAGTTTTAATATATTGCAGCCAATAAAAAACGCGCTAAAAGCGCGTTTTTTATTAAGACTCTAACGTGCGACTTACTGGAGCAGAGAAATATCCGCTACATGTAAGAACTGCTCACGTAGGTTATTTAGCAGTGCTAAACGGTTGTTTTTCAATGCTTCGTCGTCCGCCATAACCATCACGTCTTCGAAGAACTGGTCAACGCTTTCACGTAAGCTCGCCAGCAGTGTTAATGCCTGTTGGTAATCAGCATTAGCGAACAGCGGAGCGAGTTGAGGCTGCAGTTCGCCAAGCTTAGCGGCTAATGCTTGTTCTGCGGCTTCGGCTAACAGAGCTGAGTTAATCGCAGTGGGTAATTCGCCTTCCACTTTCGCCAGAATGTTAGACACACGCTTATTCGCCGCTGCCAGAGCGCTAGAGGCTTCTAAGCTTCTGAAGTGTGATACCGCATTGATACGGCTATCAAAATCAGCTGGGCGAGTTGGGCGGCGTGCTAATACGGCGAGGATTACGTCAACATCGATACCTTTATCTTGGTACCAAGCACGGAAACGCGCCATTAGGAACTCAAGCACTTCATCGCTTGCATTCGCGTTGCTTAAGTTAGTGCCATGGAGTTCTTGAGCCTTAGCAATCAGGGTCACTAAGTCTAGTGGCAACTTGTTCTCAACGATAATGCGTAACACACCGATAGCGGCGC
>NZ_JBNKPP010000074.1:0-17251 GCF_050295395.1 Agarivorans sp. | reverse complement strand
TTATAAGCTAAATCCACCCCCCAGTTTCTTCCGGGTTGGCTGTAACGGTCTAAGCCCAAATCGTCAGCGGCATGGCCGTCCAATTCGGTGTAGCTCCAGTATTTTTGGTCCAGAGCATTAAACAGGCCTGCACGTAGGGTTAAATCCTGTAGCGGCTGGTAGTAAGCGGTTAGGTCTAATAAAGCATGGCCAGGAGCTGGGGCATTGTCTTGATTGGCCCAATCATCCGCTTTCTTCGCTGCAACCATGGTTAAATTGATCACACCGCCCCACAGTTGCTCGGGGTGATCGTAACCCAATCCCCATACTGCAGTCAGCGGCGCTACCGAATCTAAGCTACTGCCATCTTGTTTATTCTTACCTTGGGCGTAGGCCATGCTAAAGCGGCTGTAGCTACCTTTAGGTGCGCCTAGGGCTTCGTCTAACCAGTATTTAGCTTTAAATTCAACGCCGTAGATTTCGGCTTCACCAATGTTTTCATTAATGGTAATACCGGCTGGGTAAGCGGGATCTCTATAGTCGGTCACCGATTGAATAAAGTTGGTGTAATCATTAAAGAAGCCGACTAACTCCATGCTGGAATACGAAGTATTGGTTCGCAAACCAATTTCGTAGCTTTGGCTTTCTTCTGGCTTCAGCTCCGGGTTAGACAGGGTGGCATAGCCGTGGCCAGCGTTGTCAAAGGCATAATAAAGCTCGTCAATGGTAGGGGCTCTGAAGCCTTCACTGTATTGCGCGAAGCTGCTGAATTGTTGATTCCAGTGATAAACCACACCCAAACGTTTGGTCAGTGCATCGCTAGAGTGCTCGGTAAAGCCGCTGCTGGCATCTGGCGTGGCTGTGTAGTCGTCGTAACGCAGGCCCGCGGTGAGCACTAAACGCTCATCCATTAGGTACATGTGGTCTTGAATAAAGAAGCCACGTTTCTCTGATTCGGCCTTGGGAACCTCCGGTGAGCCCGCTTCTACGGTACCGCGATCATAGTAATAAGTACGGTAATCTAATTCAAAGTCGTTATTAATAGCGCTTAGGCCGTAACTTAGTTCGTGACTGCCATGGTTAAACTCTAGCAATTTGTCGAACTGCATATCAAATTGTACAGACTGGTCCTCGCCATTACGTTCACGGTTACGGCTGCCGTAGATCCCCGTAGTGTCTAGGCTGTTATGCTCGGAACGGCTTTGTTGATGGCTAAGTTGCCAGAACAGCTGATCAAAGGCGGCGTTGTTGGCTGTCCAGGTATGGTTAAAGCCAATGCGGCTGCGTTCATCTTGGTCTTCGCCTGTCACATTGGTATAGGTGAAACCGGGCATCACCGTATAACCTTCGTTACTTAAGATCTGTACCTCAGACTCGCGCTTAAACAGCTCGCCGACCAAGCCAAACTTATGGGCGTTATTGAGTTGGTAATTCAGCTTCACCAATAAGTTGTGTGAGTCAAAGTCAAGGGGGTTGGCACGACCACGGCTACGGCCATTAATGTCGGCACCAGAAGAATGGGTCTTGGTTTCGCTGCCATCTCGGTAGGTATAAATGGCTAGGGCTTCCCAAGCTTGGTAGCGTTTAGCTAGCTCTAAAGTGGTTTTGTAAGCTTCGTTAGCACTGGCGTAACCGGCTTTAATTGCCACATGGCCACTATCGCCTTCGTCCAAAACATCGGCTGGGTTCTTGGTGCGTAACAAGATGGCGCCACCTAGGGCGTCACTACCGTATAGGCTTGAAGCCGGGCCTTTGTTGATTTCTATGGCGCTCAGAGTATCAACTTCATAGGTATTTGGTCCCTTGTTCATCACATCGCCACCGGGGTTATAGGCGGTGGGTTGCTCAATACCGTCTACCATCAACTTAATCCGGTTACCGTCTAAGCCGCGAATGTTGAAACCGCTGGTGCCGTAGCGGCCTTGGCCGGTGGCCGTTACACCGGGTTCATAACGAACCGCTTCACTGAGGCTATCGGCTAGCTGCTGTTCCAGTTGTTCGGCGTGCACCGCGCTAACGCTAGCGGATACATCTTTAATACTTTGCTCGGTTCGAGTTGCTGATACCACTACTTCGTCAAATAGAGTGGCGTTAGTTTCTGCATGGGCCAAAGGGCTGAGGCTAATCATGACGGCGTTGGCTATGAGTGTGCGCTTGAGTATTTTCATGGTAATCAGGCTTAATCCTTATCCTGTAAATATCGACAAGCCCTTACTATATACAATACGAATGAGAATTAAAATCATTTGTATTTAATGATTATTGGTTTTTGCTTGATAATAATACAGTTAATAAAACGGCGAAGCCGATGGACTTGCTTTGTATAAGCTTTTAGGGCGAGATCTAGACGGCTCTTGGTCTACTTTAGCCCGTTTTATGGCTGCTCGGAGTTAAGCTGAGCAATAAGCTCATGGTGGTGCTTATTGGTGGGTGAGTTGAGTGCGCGTAGCATCGGTTGCGGAGAGGGTTAGGTTTATGAATTAACCAGAGTCGCGGCGCGACTTGCCACTTTGAAGCTGCTTCAAAGTGGCAAGTGGGTTAAAGGGCTTTAGCGGCCTTGCTTGGAACCGCGCACTAACATGAGTACGAAGTAACTGCCGCCTAATACCGAGGCTATGGTGCCAGCGGGCATTTGCATTGGAAATAACATCACTCGGCCCAACCAATCAGAAAGCAGCATTAATAAGGCACCAAGCGCGCAGGCTACCAATAATTGCGGAGCTGCTTTGCGAGCGCCCAGCATTACCGCCATATGCGGTGCCAATAAGCCAACAAATGCCAGTGGCCCAATTACTGCGGTGACCACTGCACACAATAGCGCAACGACTAGCAGTAGTATTAGGCGCGCCTTATTGATGTTGAGACCGCGGGCGAGTGCAATATCATCGCCGGCAGAAATCAGGGTCAACCAGCGATTCAGTGCAAGGCTAATCGACGCTAATAGTGTTACCACAACCAATAATAGGACGACTTTGGCTGGCTCTACTCGATAGGTGGTGCCGGATAACCAGCCGAGTATGCTGTATACCTCATCGCTGCCCTTGGCCATGGCAAAGGCAACGAGTGCGTCTATTAGTGCCGCTAAAGCAATACCGATTAACACCACCATAGAAGGTGCGAACTGGTGTTTTCGCCCCAGTATTAACAACAGTGCTAATACAGCGCTGCTACCCAAAAAAGCCACCAGTGAGCCCACTTCAAAAATAGAGGCGCCGGTAAATAGGGTGGTGAGTACCAAGGCAAATGTGGCCCCTGCTGACATGCCCAGTATGTCGGGGCTCGCCAACGGGTTGCGGATCAGGCGCTGCAATATTACCCCGGCAATAGCCATGGCAGCTCCGCCTGCCAGCGCTGCGAAAACTCGTGGCCAGCGCAGTTCCCAAGTAATCGGATTGTTCAGCTTGAGCTGCCAACCGTGCAGTGATGGCGCAACAAATAAGGCCACAAATAACATCACCAGTAGCAGTAGCCCTAGCCAATACGGCAGGCTTTTACTTAGCGTGTTGGCGCCTTTGGGCAGCTCTAGGCTCTGTTGATCTTTGGCACCTAACTTACCGCGGCTAAACCAAATTAAGGCGGGGGCGCCAATTAATGCGGCAGCAGTACCACTGGGGATCATATTGGCGCTGTAATTACTCGCCAACAAGGCCAGCATGTCGGTGAGGAGTAATAATAAAGCACCGAGCAGGGCACTGAAGGCGAGCTGATCACTGGCGCTTCTCGCTCCAAGGCTGCGCACAATATTGGGGGCGAGTAAGCCAATAAACCCTATCACGCCAACCGCGGTAATAGCACAGGCCAGCGCCCAAATGCCCAAACTAAGTAAAATGATCATGGTTGGCAGTAGGCTTAAGCCGCGTGCCGCTGCGCCTTGTTCGCCTAGTCGTAGTAGCGTGAGAGGGCGCGGAGCGAGAATAAATAGCGCCGGAACCACCCATAGTTTTGGTAGTAACCAGTGCACCCAAGACCAGTCAGTTTGGCTTAAATCTCCGGCGCCCCAAATAAACAGGTTTTTGGCGTATTGATCATGGGTCATCACAATGGCGGTAGCAATGGCCCCTAATAACAGGTTAATCGCTAAGCCCGAGAGAATAATCGGTAAGCCACCTAAACCTTGGCGACCGGCAATTACTATCACTAAAGCCGTTGCTAGCATGGCCCCAGCCGTGGCAAACCAATGATCGTAGTTACCAATGGCACTGGGTAACCAAACACTAAGACAAACCAAAGCCAGCCAAGCGCCAGAAGATGCGCCCAGGGTCATCGGCGATAACAATCTATTTTGGGTAAGCTGCTGTAACAAACTGCCCACTAAGCCAAGCACCGCGCCTACCATTAAAGCCAAGCACAGTCGCGGCAGGGTCACGTGTAAAAACAGTACCTCTACAAACTCGTCGGCTTGCCCATAAGTGAGCAAGCTAAATTGCTTAGCCAAGGTGGGCGCTTCACCTAGTTGTAGATACAGCAGTATGCTTAATAGCAGACCAATGCTAGCCAGCCCATAACGGCGGGCTAGCGATGCGGCATTATGATTAATCATGACTTTCTATGGTTAACAGGCTGGTAGTGAGAGCTTGGGCCAGATAGAGCACCGAATGTACGCCGCCATAACTCCAAGCCGATTGCATGGTGGTGTAGTGGCCTTTTTTAACAAAAGGCATGGCCTGCCACAGTGGTGAGTTATTGAGTTGCTCGGCAAAAACAAAGGGCTCAATATTCACCACTATGCCGTCTTTTATCTTGGCCAGATCGGTGATCTTTTTCTGAGTGATACCCCATTGTGAGGCTTTTTGTGGCAATGCCGGGTTTAAACCGAGCCGTTTAGCGGCAGCTTGCGACATCGAATTATCACCATAAACAATCACCGTGGCGGGGTTATTAAAACGAATGGTGGTGACTTCAGGAAGTTGCCCAGAGAAGTGCTGCTGTAGTTGAGCCGCTAACTGCTCCAGCTGCTGTTCTAAGTGCTGTAGACGTTGCTGGGCATAGTCTTGTTTATTCAGCAATGTTGCCAAGCTGAGATAGATTTCGCGTGACTTAAGATAGTTGTCCTGCTTGGCATTAAACGAGTCGTAAAACAGGGTAGGGGCAATGTTTTTCAAGCGCGGCAGCATATCTAACTGCATGCTACTCAGCAAAATCAAATCGGGCTTAAGCTCTTGAATAATCTCAAGGTTGGGTTCGGAGCGAGTGCCCACATCGGTGACTCCGGCTGGTATTGCTGGTTTTACCACCCAGCTTTGGTAGCCGGCCATATCGGCAATGCCCACCGGGGTGATCCCCAGCTCGATCAGGTTTTCTGCCATTGACCAATTTAGTGCGACGATACGAGTCGGTGTTTGCTCAAAATGATGAGCTTTTAGGTCATCTTCAATGTTTATCGACCAAGCCAAACTAGATTTTAGCAGGCTGAATATGAGCAAGGCTTTAATGGTATTCCAGTAGATGGGGGCTTGTAGTAAGTTCATGGGGTTCCTTAGAGGCCGGCCACGGCGGCAACTGGCAGAGATTGACAAGGCTGAGTAATTAAATCGAAATTTAAGCCATAGACCTGTTTTAGGGTGTCGTGCTGAAGCAGGGCTTGGGCGCTGCCATCAAAGCAAATTTTGCCTTGTTTCAGGGCGATAATGCGGTCGGCAAAACGGCAGGCGAGATTTACGTCATGCAAAATCACAATAATGCCGCGTTGCTGCTGTTGATTGAGTCGGCTTAGTAGCGTCATCAACTCATATTGATGCGCCAAATCCAATGCCGAGGTGGGCTCGTCGAGTAATAATAGCGGAGCTTGTTGAGCCAACAGCATGGCTATCCACGCTCGCTGGCGCTCTCCTCCAGAGAGTTGATCGGCTAGATGTTGGGCATAATGGCTCACATTGGTATCGTTCATGGCTTGCTCTATGGCGAGCTGATCTTGTTTTTTCCAACGTCCTAGAGTGCCACGCCAGGGAAAGCGGCCCAGCCTTACCAGCTCGCGAACACTTAGCCCCGCTACGTCGGGTAAACGCTGTGGTAAGTAGGCCAGTTGTTGGGCTAATTGGCGTTGTGATAAACCACTTAAGGCTTGCTGATTAAGGGTAATGGTTCCGCTGGTGGGCGCTTGTTGGCGTGCCAGCAACTTCATTAGGGTCGACTTCCCCGAGCCATTATGGCCAAGAATGACGGTGACTTGCTGAGCGGATAGGCTCAGTTGGTCTATTTCTAGAACCGGAGTGTGCTGGTGGCACACGCTAATATTTTGTAGCCTTAACATTGCTGTAGTTCTTGTTGATGCAGAGCAAGCTGCTGGGCTTGCTCGGTTCGGTTTAATTTGGGACATGCTAAACAGTAGTCGCCATCTGGGCGTAGGTGGTGTTGACAGCAGGCCGAGGGTTTTGCCAAGGTTTTACTGCGTTGCGGGCCCAGTTCTAGTTCGAAAAACGGGGATTTACTGCTGAGCTGGAGTTGTTGATACCATGGTTGTAATAGCTGATTTAACGACTCAGCATTAATGGCTGAGTGGTGTTCGGCTAGCAGCAGCATGAAACGGGCCAGTTGGTCTTTTACCAGGCGCATGGCTACCGGCTCGCGCAGGGTGGCTAAGCCTTGTAAGTGCTGAAAATAACTTGCCAATAGCTGTTTCAATGACTGGCAAGTGCTAGCCAGCGTCTTCGCATGGCTTTGCTGTAACGCGCTTAAGTGTAGGTTTTTGTAACCACTCACCACCCCGGTTTGAGGGTTAAAGCCTTGCACCAATTGGCTAAAATCGAGGCTACGCTGCGCAGCATATACGCCAATTAAGCTCAAGCTGACTGCTTGCCAGCTAAGCATGGTCCAAGTTCGGGTCACCCAATAACGCTCGCCTGCCTTAGGCTGTTGCCGTTGCCAAAATCGATATAAGCGCTCAAGCCCTTGGCTGCTATCAGCTAAGCTGATCTCTGCTGCTGCGGGCTTGTCACTTATATCGCTTAGTGCCGGGTGAACTGCCGAGGCGAGCACGGCAAAAGGCTCGCTGCTTTTGCAAGCAGCGAGCAATTGTTGGCTAAGCAAGTCGCTGTTGGTCTCAAGCGGCTTTGGCATAACTCTCCTTGTTGCGGTTCCGCTTAGCGGCGCATAACTTAAAAGTTGTAGCGTGCATTGGCGGTAACATATAAGCCTTCCCCATAACCACAAGTACCAGAGCTTGAACAGTAGGCGACGTAGTTTTTATCAAATAGGTTCTTGGCGTCGGCACTCAGTTCCCATTGACCGGTTTGGTAGGCCACCATGGCATCAAATACCGTATAAGCCGGTACCGAGTATAGGTCGCTGCCATCGGTGGTATCGCCAACATAGCGGCTACCTAAGCCAATTCGCAGTCCTTCTAAGCGGTCGCTAAAGCGATAGCTTGCCCAAGCAGATGCCAATTGGTCGGGAATATACGCCAAGCGATGGCCGTTTTGTTTATCCTCGGTCTGCTGATAGGTGTAGCTAGCCAATAGCTCAAACTGTTGCCATTGTTTATTTACTTCAAACTCGGCCCCACGAATACTGACTTCGGCTAAGCTGCGGATCCCGCCGTTGGGGTCGGCTTGCGCACGGTTGCTTTGGGCAATGTCGTATACGGCTAAGGTGGCCAGTAGATCTTGTCCTTCGGGTTGATATTTCAACCCCAGTTCATACTGTTCGCCGCGTAGCGGATCTAAGTACAGGGTTTGGCCGCTATTGGCATCGTTAACCGTGCCTTGAGGCTCGAAGGATTGTGAGTAGCTTAAATAGGGCGAAACGCCGCTATCGAAATGGTACATCGCGCCTAGGCGGCCGGAAAAGGCTTGGTCGCTAGGGCTAATAGACGAGCCTTCGGTTTCAGTTTTGGTACTGTCATAACGTAGGCCGGCATTAATTGAAGCCCGCTGCAACGTGATTTGGTCACTGACATACAGGCCCAGTTGTGAATTAGTATTCTCAGCGCCGGGGCTAATGGTGTAGCCGCTAGGCACATTGCCGTACACTGGCGCGTAAGGGTTAATCGTACCGCCGCTGCCATACCAAACATCATCGCGGGTTTTCGCTTGTTGGGCATCTATTCCCATTAATAGGGCGTGTTCTACATTGCCTGTGAGGAAGTTAGCGGTGGCACGAACATCGGCATTAAATACCTTACTTTGGCCTTGTTTGTGGTAAGCCGCACGGTTAATGCTGCCATCTGGCAAGTAGTAAATTGGCGTGCCATCGGGATTAGTCGCTCCCGTTGGCAGTGACCACATCGAGCGGTAATCTGATTCGCTATCGGTATAACGGGCGTTTGCGGCTAACGACCAAATCGCATTAAAACGGTGATCAAATAACGCACTAAATGAGGTTTGTTCGGTGTCGTAACCATCCCAGCCGGGCTCACTTAAAAAGGTGCTTCTGGCAATGTATTGGCCATTGGGACCTGCGTATAAGCTGCCTTCGGCAGGCACAAATTGCAATACTGTGCCGGTTTCATCTTTTTGCAAGTTGGCCAGCAATGTCAGGTTGGTCTCAGGGCTGATCATCCAAGTTAACGAGGGGTTAATCAGGTAGCGATTATCTTCGGTATGTTCTACCTGAGTATCGGCCTTACGGGCTAAACCCACAATGCGGTAAAGCAGCTTGCTGTTAGCGATGGGGCCTGTTGAGTCAATAGCCACCTGCTTACGCTGATGAGAGCCGCCTTGCAACCATAGTTGGTGAGCCGCTTGTTGCTGAGGTAGCTTGGATACCAAGTTAATCGTGCCGCCGGTAGAGCCTTGACCGTAGAGTACTGAAGAGGGGCCTTTTAATACTTCTATGCGCTCTAAGCTAAAAGGATCGGGGCGAGTATTATTGTAGTTGCCGAAGTTGGTTTTCATTCCATCCAAATACTGGGTGGGGGCCACTCCGCGAATCTTAGTCCAGTCTCCGCGCGAGTCTAAGCCAAAGGTGCCGGCATATACACCAGAGGTATATAACAAGGCATCTTGGATGTTCTTCACTCCAGTGTCTTGGATGAATTGTTGATCGACCACCGCGACAGAAAAGGGCAGCTCTTTGATCGGCACATCCATTTTACTTCCCGTGGTGGTGGAATTGGCAATGCCTTGCTGTGCCACTACGGTCATTGTTTCGCCCACTTCAAGTGATGCTTCTTGCTGTTCAGCAAGGGCGCTTTGGCTGACAAGCGCAGTAATCAATATCGCTAGTTGAGTCCGTTTCATTGTTATTAAGCGTTCCTGTTTTCTAATCATTACATGGAGTTTTTTCTTTAAATTGATGGGCGGTATGATATTATCAAATACAAATGATAACAATTCTTATTTGTATTAAATTTTAGGGTTTAATGTGAAGATTTTGTTGTTAAATATTAAGGGGATGCCCATTAAGGGCGGAATTGAATAAAACAAAGGCCCAGTTCAACACTTGGCTAGAGGGTGGTGTGAGTTTTTGCCTTGTTAGGCTCGCAGCTAAGCCCACTATGTAAATACATTTATGGTAATACAATGAAGATTTTCAAGTTTTTACAGCACCTTGCAGCAGTGAGTAGTTTGCTGTTGAGCAGTTCACTGCTGGCGAGTGGGCTGGATAACAGCCTGGCTACCACGATAAAGACCCACCAGAACAATAAACACAGTCAACAGCAAATCGATCAACTCGACGAGCAAAGCCAAGTGGCTATGCTGAGCTATCAGCAAAACCAACAACAAGCCGATTTGCTAGAAGCCTACAATAAACAGCTAGCCTTAATGGTGAACTCGCAACAGCAGGAGTTGGCCGATTTAGCGCTGCAATTAGACTCGCTAGCCGCCACCGAGCAGGCGGCCTTGCCTTTGCTGGTGGATATGTTGCAGGCCCTGAGTCAGTTTATTGAACACGACCTACCGTTTTTAGCTAAGGAACGTGCTCGGCGCATCAATAACTTGCATGCCAATTTACAGCGCGCCGATGTGAGCTTGGCAGAAAAGTATCGCCAAGTCTTAGAGGCCTATCAAATCGAAATTGAATACGGCCGTACTATTGAAGCCTACCAAGCGCAATTGCCTGCCGCGCAACTGCCCTTTGTGGACACCCGCAATGCAGGTGAGTCCTTACAGTTAAACTTTTTCCGTTTAGGTCGTAGTGCCTTGTATTGCCAAACCCTTGATACTAAACACAGTGCCCTGTGGGACGCTCAGGCGCAGCGTTGGCAAGCACTTGATGCTAGTTATAACCAGAGCTTACGCAGCGCTATGCAAGTGGCTTGGCAGCAAGCGATTCCTCAGTTGTTAACTCTTCCTGTTAATCCCGCCGTGGAGGCTCAATAATGCGCGCAGCCATTACTATTCTTTGTGTTGTTTTTAGTCTTAGTAGCTATGCCCAACAGAGTGAAATCACTAGTCGCAGCTGGGATAAAGTAGCGCAGGATATCAGTGGTCATGATAGCCAAATCAACCAACAGCGCTTGAATGAGTTTAAACAAAACTTAGCCCAGCAACAGGCCCTATTAAAACAAAGCCAGCAGCGCTTAGCCGCCGCCGAGCAACGTCAACAACAGCTAAAGGCCAGCTTCGACAATAATGAACAGCGCTTAACAGAACAGCAGCAGCTGTTAACTCAGCGCACTGGCCAGTTAGGTGAAGTATTTGGGGTAATTAAGCAGCAGGCCAGTGAGGCCCAGGGAGCCTTGAAAGATTCTTTAGTTAGTGCGCAATTTCCACAGCGCGAGCAGCGTTTAGCCTTTGCCGATCAAGCTCGTATTCCCAGCCTAGAGGAATTTAAGGCGCTGTGGGTGACCTTGCATCATGAACTGAGCGAATCAGGTAAAACGGTGCGTTTTCAACGCGAAGTGGTGAGCCCAAGCGGGCAAAGCCAAAGCCGTTCGCTACTGCGCCTGGGTAACTTTCAACTGATTGACCAAGAGGGGCAGTTTCTGCGTTGGCAAAGCCAATTAAATCAAGTGCAAGTTCTGCCTCGCCAACCCAGCGCTAGCGCGGTGTCTCAGGCCAAGGCTTTTGTTAATAGCCAACAGCCCGCTGCTCTGCTGGTGGATGTGACCCGCGGCCAGTTATTGGCGATGTTAGAGCAAACCCCCGACTTACTGGCTCGCCTCAAACAAGGTGGGGTAGTGGCTTATATTATTCTTGGTTTGGGCGCGATTGGTTTGTTAATGGCCTTGTGGCGAATTGTCGCGCTGTGGCTAAACGAGCTCAAAGTTAAACGCCAGTTGGCCAACATAGGCCAGTTAAATACCAATAATCCACTGGGCCGAGTATTAACTAAAGCGCAGCACAGTGATTTAGCGGTAGATGATTTAAGTTTGCGTATTGAGGAAGCGATTCTTGAAGAAATGCCCGGTTTAGAGCGTGGCCAAAGTTTAATTAAGCTGTTTGCTGCGGTAGCGCCGCTGCTGGGCTTATTGGGCACGGTAACCGGAATGATTGGCACCTTCCAAAGCATAACCCTGTTTGGCACTAGCGATCCGAAGCTGATGGCCGGGGGGATCTCGCAAGCGTTGATTACCACCGTAGTGGGCTTGATTGTGGCGATCCCCTTATTGTTTAGTCACAACCTGTTAAGCACCCGTACCCGACGAATTTTGCAAATTCTGCAGCAAAAGAGCACGGCTTTATTAGCCGATCGCAGAGAGCAACGGCAGGACTTTAAAGATGCTGCTTGATTGGTCACAAGCCGGCACATTATTACGTGAGTTTTTAAACTCGGGTGGCTGGGTGCTTGGCGCTATTTTAGTGCTGAGCGCTCTGTTAATCACACTGTTGCTAGAGCGCTATTGGTTTCGCATGGTGACGTTTCCTGCTTTGCATCGGCAGTTTATACAACAGGCCGCGGCTTATGTTCAGGTCTATCGTTGGCAAAGTCATTACTGCGACATTGACTTGCAGCTAAAGCAGCACCTGTCGTTTATCAAAGTGTTGATTTCATTGTGTCCCTTAATTGGTTTATTGGGCACCGTCACCGGCATGATTGAGGTGTTTGATAGCCTCGCTATAAATGGCACCGGTAATCCACGTTTAATGGCGGCGGGCATCGCCAAGGCCACCTTGCCAACCATGGCGGGTATGGCGGTGGCGGTATTTGGTTTGATTTTTCATACTCATTTGGCGCGTTGGGCGATTCGCCAGCGTGCCCATTTAGAGGCCTCTTATACTCGTATTCAAAGTGGTCGAGCCACTTTGACTAAGGCCTAAGGTTAGACATTATGCGACAAAGCAGAATATTTGCTCAGCAAGACGAGGAAGCCCAAATCGACATGACGCCGATGTTGGACATCGTATTTATCATGTTGATTTTCTTCATCGTATCCACTTCATTCGTTCGAGAAGCGGGGATAGAGGTACAGCGCCCTGAAGCGCAAACCAGTAGTGAACAAAGCCAAGGGGCGGTGATGGTGGCGCTGTCGGCCAGTGGTGACATTTGGTTAGATCGTCAGTTAACCGATATTCGTATGGTGCGGCCAAGTTTAGAGCGGCTTAAGACCGAGCAGGCCGACTTAGCCGTGGTGGTACAAGCCGACGAAGAATCCAGTACTGGTCAGTTGGTGAAGTTGTTGGATCAGTTACGCTTGGCAAATGTGCCGTATTCGGTGGCAACGCGCGCAGGAGAACAGTAGTGCTGCGTTTAATGATGTTGTCGCCCTTGGGCTTGCTAGCAGCACTGAGCTTTTTCTGGGGGCTAGCTCAGTTAGCTGGGCTGGGCCAAAGTTTGCCTAAGCCCAGTAATGAAGTGCGCTTAAATCCCTTTTTAGTGCAGTTGCAAGACAGTGATGTAGAGCTGCGTACCCGAGAGCGAGAGAAGCCGCCAGAGCCAGAAATAGCCAAGCCCTTGGCTCTGCCGCAACTCAGCAGTGAGCCAAAAACCAGTTCAAGCCTGCCCAATATTGATTTAACGCTACCGCAAATAGAAAGCTCTCCGGTGGCGATAAACATGGTGGCGGGCTTGGCCGATTTTGCCCCGCCAGGGCCGGTGGAAGTGTCCATCGAGCGTAATCCGGTGGCCTTATCTAAGTTCGCGCCTAGTTATCCGCGCGCGGCGATGCGCCGCAAGATTGAGGGCTCTGTTACCGTGAGCTTTCAAGTTGCGCCTAATGGCAGCGTGGTCGCAGGCACTATTGAAGTGCTGGAATCAGATCCTAAAGGGGTATTTGATTTGGCGGTGAAGCGGGCGCTCTACCGTTGGACTTTTCAGCCCAAAACCGAGAACGGCCAAAACGTCGGCTTTAAGGCCTTACAAACCTTAGAATTTAAGTTGGCAGAATAGGAGGGCAAGATGTTGATTAAACGATGTTCTAAAACTTGGCTGCTGATGCTGGTTATGCTCGCTGGTGCAGGCGCTCCTAAGGTTATGGCCGCCGGGCCGCAATTAAGCCCCTATCAATATCAGCAACTTAGTCAGGCCGCCGAGCTGCGTGAACGCCAGCAATATCCGCAGGCAGAAAAGCTGCTCGTTGAGCTACTGGGCCGTTTAAACGAGCAGACTAAAGCCAGTTATGCTTTGGCCTTGACGCAACTCAAGCTCGGTCAGTTGTTGCTGGAGCAACAACGCTACCAAGAGGCGCTAAATTACTATGAGCAAGCCGTGGCATCTGGCCATGTTGAGGCACAACAGGCGCAACAGTTATTGCTGCTACGGGCGCAGCTAAACATGAGTCTAGCCCACTGGCAACAGGGTATTAGCTTGTTGCAGCAGTGGCTAAACACCACTGATGCCAGCCAGCAGCAAGCCAGTCATTACCACCTTTTGGCACAGGCCTATTTACAATTAGAGAGCTGGCAATCGGGCGCTAAGGCGATAGAGCGAGCAATAAGCATGCAAACGGCAGCCGTTCCGCTCAACTGGTATAAAATGGCAATGGTGAGCCGTTCTCAACTAGAAGACTGGCCGCAAGCCATTGTTTGGCAAAAGCAGCTGCTGGCTGCAGAGCCACAGCAAATGCAGCATTGGTATCAGCTTAGCGCCTTAATGCTGCGCGCCAAACAACAGCGTAGCGCTTTAGCTAGCATGCGCCTTGCCTATCAACAGGGCTTATTCACCAAACCAGAACACTACACTTTGCTTAGCCAATTGTTGCTGCGCGAGGGTAATGCCTTTTTTGCCGCCAGCATCGTTGAGCAAGCGCTAGAACAAAATCAGCTGCCGCGAAACAAGGCTAATCAACGCTTGCTAAGCCAAGCTTGGTTGTTGGCCAAGCAACAGCAGCAGGCTGGCGAAGCCTTGGCTAAATTAATCGAGATAGAGCCTAGTGACAGTAACCTGCGCCAATATGCTCAGCTGCTATTGCAACAGCAGCAATGGGCTAAGGCGGCGCAGATCTTAGCTAGGCTGGTGGAGCAGCAAACCGAGGTAGAACCTAAATTATGGCTAATGCTAGCGGTGGCCAATGTGCATCTAAGTAACTACCAACAGGCTCGCCAACTGCTTGTAAAAGCCCAGCAAGATAGTCGCTTACAAAACGAAACCGAAGTGTGGTTAAACTACCTAAAGCAGGTGGCATCTTAGGCCATCGGCTTTAGTGGCTATTTCTTTCATGCTGGCCTTCACCTTTGCTAGACGGCGTTGATTGCTTGGTTCTTCTTCGGCTGTTCTATGAAAAGCGCGCAGGTTAAACGGCGTGCTCATCACTCCATCAGGGCTTGTTTTGCCCAAGTAAACTTGGCCAAGTATTGGCAGATAAATTTGCTACAAAATTGACTTTGCCAAGGCCGCTATTCGTACTACACTCGCCTCACTTACCTAGTGGGTCTTTAGCTGCGCTTGCTCTTCTTCCTTTCTTATTGAGCGTGGCTTAAGGGCATCAGTCACCTTCGCCAAACTGCAAGGCTAGCCTTGAGAGAGCTTAGCGACCACTGATTAAGATGATGCTTTACGGTTTGCTCAATGGTTTGCGGTTAGCGAGGCATGGAGCTGGTTAATAGTGTTGATTAATAGCTGGAATTTATATTGGGCGCATTAGTAGAACTGCCTACGTCGAAAGGCGGAAATAACAACGACGAAACCCTCTTTAGCTTGATAGCCGAGGATTTATACCACCAGGGCTACAGTATTCGGGTTGCGGCTTTACCTAATGACATTAGCGATGCCTTGTTCACCGAGCAGCAAAGTTTACATAATGCACATTATGTTGAGGCGGGCATTGGCCGAGGTGATGACTTTGTAAAGACCGAGTTTGTGAGAACCGATGAAATTTGCTGGATAAGTGAGGCCTCAGAAGCGGGGCAAACTTGGCTTTCGTGGACGTCACGCTTACAGCGCTTTTTAAACCAGCGGCTGTTCTTAGGCTTGTTTTCCTTTGAAAGCCATTATGCGCATTATGCGCCCGGTGCCTATTACAAACGCCATTATGACGCCTTTCGTGGTGAGGCTAATCGGGTATTGTCGGTGGTGTGTTATTTGAATCCAAATTGGTCGGCCAGCGATGGCGGCGAGTTGGTGTTATATCGAGACGAGCAAGATAGAGAGGGGCTAAAGGTAGTGCCTTTATATGGCACAGTGGTGGTGTTTCTAAGTGAGGAATTTCCCCACGAAGTCTTACCCGCCAGTCGCGATCGTTATTCAGTGGCTGGCTGGTTTAGAGTCAATTGTTCCATCGACAATAAGATTGACCCACCTCGTTAGTGGCTGCGCCAAATTATCGGTGTTTAGTTTGCTTTGCTAGGGCAAAACTGTAAAGGTTTAGCCAGTAGCGGATAAAGCTTATATAGGGAGGGCTGAATGCAGCAATTAGCCGCCGATATTTGGATAGAAGAAGGGCCGAGCGTACCTTTTCTTGGGTTGCCATTTTCCACGCGCATGACGGTAGTGCGCCTCGCTAATGACAAGCTGTGGGTGCACAGCCCGATTGAATTAAATGATTCGATTCGCGCAGAACTCGCCAATTTAGGCGAGCTTAGCTACCTGATCGCACCCAATCACTTACATCATCTATTTATAGGCGATTGGCTGAAGGCCTACCCTAAGGCGCAAGCCTATGGTACGGATGAGCTGATTAAAAAACGCAGTGACATTCGTTTTACTGCTTCATTAAATACAGCGCAAGATTGGCCATGGGCCGAGCAGATAGACCAGCTGTTATTCTCAGGCTCTGCCTTGATGCAGGAGTGTGTATTTTTCCATCGACCTTCGGCGACCTTAGTACTTACCGACCTAGTGGAAAATTTTGCTCCTAGTCATTTTAATTTTTGGCAGCGCAGTGTGGCTAAGCTGGTGGGGATTGTGGCGCCCAATGGTAAAACCCCTTTGGATTGGCGCTTAAGTTTTTTCTTTCATAAGGCCGAAGCGGCTAAGCACTTTACACAAATGTTGGCGTGGCAGCCGCAAAAAGTAGTGATGGCACATGGTTTAGTCATTGAGCAAGATGCGGTGGCGTTTTTAAGCCGCTCTTTTAGCTGGCTCAACAAACACGCTTGAAGCGACTCTGGCTTGGCCCCATATTGGCTGTATTAGATGATACAAGGATGGTGATATGGATTACTTATATGCAGTGATGTTGTTTGCGGTATCGTCGTCGGTGACGCCGGGGCCAAATAACATCATGCTGATGAGCTCGGGGCTTAATTTTGGGGTAAAACGTAGTTTACCGCTGTTGACTGGGATTTGTGTCGGTTTTGCCGTAATGCTGTTGTTGGTGGGTTTTGGTTTTTCCCAGTTATTTGAGCTATTTCCGCAATTGCACCTGATCATCAAGTGTACAGGGGTGTTGTACCTGCTGTATTTGGCCTATTTGATTGCGAAATCGGCGGGTGAGCTTAGCGCCAACCAACAAGCCGCTCCTTTTTCGTTTATGAAGGGGGCTTTATTTCAGTGGGTGAATGGTAAGGCTTGGGTTGTGGCCACCGGTGCGATCGCAGCGTTCACAACGGTTGATAGTCATTTCCTTAGTCAAAACCTGTTAATTGCCAGCACTTTCTTGTTGGTGTCTTTCCCTTGTGTGGGTTTGTGGTTGGCTTTTGGCTCGGTGTTGCAGACGGTATTAAACAGCCCAACACGACGTAAGTATTTCAACTTCAGCATGGCCGGGCTATTGGTGGTGTCGGTGTTACCGGTGATGGCTGAAATATTTCAGTTGTAGTTTAATTGAACCGCTTTACCTGAGAGTGCTCACTCGTTTTATCCTCATTGAATTAGCCACGGGGTAAAAGCTATCGCCTACGGCGACGTCATTTTTCTTTGGCGAGCAAAGAATAACGAAGCAAAAAGAAAGCTCGCCCTGCATCTTCTTAGATCCTCCGTTGCGCACTCACAAGGGCGTTGAAGTAAACACTACGCTCAAACAGACTTCAACTTCTCCCCTTGCTCATTTGCGCTACTCGGCGAAGATGATGGG
>NZ_JBNKPP010000073.1:0-19684 GCF_050295395.1 Agarivorans sp. | reverse complement strand
ACACTTTTTCTGCCGCAAATGCACGTGTCGCCCCAATCGCCGCTGATTTGGATTGGTGATATATCGAATTTGGACCTAGCCACTGGCTAGGTCCTTGTTTATGTGGGTTTAGCGTAATTCTCGGCGGAGGATTTTGCCCACATTACTCTTGGGTAATTCTTCGCGGTAGACGATTTCTTTGGGCATTTTGTAAGCGGTTAAGTGTTTACGGCAATGCTTTTTAATTTCATCTCTGGGCACTCGGGCGTCACATACCACAAATAGTCTTACCCGCTCGCCGGTAACATCATCGGGCACGCCCACCGCTGCGGCTTCTACAATGTGGCGGTGTAGGGTGGCAACCTCTTCAATTTCGTTAGGAAATACATTGAAGCCAGAAACCAAAATCATGTCTTTTTTGCGGTCTTCTACAAAGAAGTAGCCGTTTTCATCCATGCGGCCAATGTCGCCAGATTTTATCCAGCCGTCTTCGCTGAGTACATTGGCGGTTTCTTCGGGCTG
The DNA here is from genome assembly GCF_050295395.1 of Agarivorans sp. Lineage (NCBI taxonomy): Bacteria > Pseudomonadati > Pseudomonadota > Gammaproteobacteria > Alteromonadales > Alteromonadaceae > Agarivorans > Agarivorans sp. The sequence continues at coordinate 19,183 of NZ_JBNKPP010000073.1, read as the reverse complement.
CTTCCAATAGCCTTGCATCACCTGCGGGCCTTTTATCTCTAGCTCACCCACTTCACCTACATTTAGCTCTTGGCCTTGTTCATCAACAATGCGGATTTGGGTGCTGGGCATTGGCACTCCAATAGAAGCAATAAAGGATTGTTGTAGGTGGGTGCCAGCGGCCACTACTGGCGAACATTCGGTTAAGCCGTAGCCTTCAATAACGGGCATTTTGGTAAGCTCTTGCCATTGTTCGGCAATGTGTTTTTGGGTCGCCATGCCGCCGGCAATGGTGAAACGCGCTCTGGAAAAGTCTAACTGTTTAAAGCCTTCATGCTTAAGCAAACCGTTAAATAGGGTGTTTAAGCCGAAGATCATGGTAAACGGATACTTCTTTAAGTCGCTAACAAAACTGTCGAGATCACGTGGGTTGGTAATCAATAGGTTTTTGCCACCAATGTACAAGATGAACATCATGCTCACGGTATTGGCAAAAATATGGTACAGCGGCAGCGGTGTTACCGCGTGTTCTTTGTCGTAAAGCGTGCGAGGGCCAAAGTGGTAATACACTTGAATTACGTTGGTCAGTACATTGTAGTGGCTGAGCATGGCGCCTTTGGCTCGCCCGGTAGTGCCGCCAGTGTATTGTAAGTAGGCAATATCGTCGCCGGAAATGCTGGGCTTTTGGTAAGCCATGTTTTTGCCTTCGGTGAGGGCGCGCCGCATTGAAATGGCACCGGGTAGGTTGTATTTGGGCACCATTTTTTTCACATACTTCACCACAAAGTTAACCAAAGTGCGCCTATGCGCGGCTAGTTGGTCACCAATGCTAGTAAGAATAATGTGCTTCACCTGAGTCTGCTTAATCACTTGCTGCAAACTATTACCAAAGTTGGTGACGGCGACTACCGCTGTGGCTTCAGAGTCACACAGCTGGTGCTTTAGTTCTCTGGGGGTATATAAGGGGTTTACATTTACCACCACAAGGCCGGCACGTAGTGCACCATACAGGGCGATGGGGTATTGCAATAAATTGGGCATCATTAGCGCGATGCGCTCACCCTTTTGCATGCCTAGGTGTTGTAAATAGGCGGCAAAGGCTAGGGATTTTTGATCGAGCTGCTGGTAGGTGAGGCTGTGACCCATATTAACAAAGGCCACTTCTTGGGGGGCTCTTTGGCAACTGTGTTCAAACAATTCGAGTAGGTTTTCAAACTGTTCGGTGCTGATTTCAGCGGGTACATCCTCAGGATAACTTTTTAACCAAGGTTGGTCTGTTGAATTCATTATTTTTCCTCGCCAGCGACGGTTGTTTATTGTGTGAACGCTGCTGTTAGCCACGAAGCTGAGCCGTGCTGGGTTTGTTTATTTTTGCCCGCAAGATTAGCTGATTGGCAAGATAAACCCTAGCTCATTTTTTTAGTTCGTTGAGCTAAATCATTATCAAATTCTGGATATTGAATCATTTCAGAGATAAGCAGCTGATTTTAACGGTTGGTTGTGGCAAGCATTGGTTTAATTACTGTTGGAGTAACAGCAAAGTCGCGATTGCTTGCGTTAACCATGGCTTGTGTTTTAGGTGATAAATAGTGTACATGCAGCATATATTTAGCTCACCAAGCGCTAGCTTGGTGAGCTGGGTTAATTACGGTTTAGTCTTCTTCTATGTTTTGCAGCTTAGTTGAGCCACCGTGATGAATTTCTCGGCGACGCTGAATTAAGGCATAGAAGCCGGGGATCAGGAAGGTGCCCACTAATAGTACACAGAGTAGGCCGCCCACCAGTGAAATCCCCAGTGAGTTTTGGCTGATATGGCCTGCGCCACTGGCTAAAATTAGTGGGATCATGCCAAAAATGAATGACCATGAGGTCATGTTCACCGCTCTAAAGCGCAGCGTTCCTCCGCTGACAGCCGCTTGGTCGATGGGCATTTCATTATCTTCGCGCTGCATTCGAGCAAACTCGACGATCAAAATAGCGTTTTTCGCTGCCAGCGCAATCAGCAGCACCAGACCTATCTGAGCATACAAGTTCATTGGTAAACCAGCCGCCGCTAAGGCGAGGTAAGAGCCCAAGGTAGCCACCGGTACCACTAGAATAATCGCCAGAGGAATGGTCCAACTTTCGTATTGAGCCACCATAAACAGGTAAATAAATAGCAAGGCTAGGCCAAAGGCAAATACTGCTAGGTTGCCAGCTTGAATTTCTTGGTAGGCCATACCTGTCCACTCAAATTGATAGCCGTTGCTCAGCTCTTCGGCGGCGATGCGCTCCATCGCGGCAATGGCATCACCAGAGGAGTACCCCGGTGCGGGCTGCCCTTGTAAAATCGCGCTGCGATATAGGTTGTAGCGCCACGCTACATCGGGGGCAAACTGCTGTTCTATGCTCACTAGGGTACTCAGTGGCACCATATCGCCGCTGGCACTGCGTACATGAAATTGGCCTAAGTTATCTAGGCGGCTGCGGTATTCATCTTCAGCCTGCATGGTGACTCGGAAGCTTTTCCCGTAAAGGGTAAAGTCATTCACATACAAGGAGCCGAGGTTGGCTTGCAGGGTGGTGAATAAATCCCCCAGAGGGATCCCCAATTGTTTAGCCTTATTGCGGTCAATGTCGACATAATAATGCGGAACATCGGCGCGGAAGGTGCTAAAGGCACTGCCAATTTCTGGTGCGGCATTGGCTTTAATGGTGAGCTCTTGCATGGTTTTAGCCAATTCGCTGCGTGAGCGGCCTAAGCCGTCTTGCAATACAAACTCAAAGCCCGAGGCGGTGCCCATACCCGGAACCGCAGGGGGGCCAAAGGCGAAGATCACGGCATCTTGAATTTGGCGGTAAGCCTGCTGGTTAATCCGTTGACTAATCGCTGCGGCAGAGTGGTCCCCATCTAGCGCGTTACGCTCATCCCAGTGTTTCAGTTTAACAAACATGGTAGCCGCGTTAGATTGAATGGCGCCGGTGAGTAAGCCATAACCATTGGCAACGGTGGCGGCATCAACCCCCGGCTCTTGGCTAATAATCTGGTATACCCGTTTAGAGATGTCTGCGGTGCGGCTTAATGAAGCCGAGTCGGGTAGCTGTACGTTTACCAGTAATACCCCCTTGTCTTCTTGTGGCACAAAAGCCTTAGAGGTGTTGTGGTTCATCCATGCTACGGCGGCAATCGCCACCACGAAGAACACGATTAACATGGCACTGCGCCGCACCAGTACCGCGGCGGCTTGACCATAACGTTGGGTAATGGCGACTAAGCCACGGTTAAATAGCTGGAACCAACGGGCCTGTTTTTGTTTGCCGCGTTTAAGCACTAGCGAACAAATGGCGGGCGATAGGGTTAGGGCGTTAATCGATGAGATGACCACCGAAATACAGATAGTAATCGCGAATTGACGGTACATTACCCCGGTAATGCCGGGTAACATCGCTACCGGCAAGAATACCGCCAACAATACCAAGGTGGAGGAAACAATCGGGCCTGTTACCTCGCGCATTGCCTTTAAGGTGGCTTGGCGAGGGCTGAGTTCTGGATGGGCCGAGAGTTTACTGTCGACGTTTTCAATCACCAAAATGGCGTCGTCCACCACAATGCCGATGGCCAAAATTAAGCCAAATAAGGTGATGGTATTAATGGTAAAGCCGGTGGCTAACATGATCGCAAAGGTGCCGATCAACGAGACCGGAATCGCCACCACGGGGATTAGGGTAGAGCGCCAGTTACCTAAGAATAAGTAGGTAACTAGAATCACCAACAGCACCGCTTCAATCAGGGTTTTCACCACGCCTTTTACCGATTCGGCAACAAACAAGGTGGTATCGTAGGCGATGTCGTAGTCCATTTTTTCTGGCATGTTTTGCTTCAAACTTACCAGCAGTTGTTTCACGCCTTCGCCACTTTCTAGGGCGTTTGCGCCGGTTTGTAAGGACAAGATCACCGATACCGAAGGTTGCTCGCGGTATTCACCAAAGGCGGCATAACCACGTTTACCTAATTCTACCCGCGCTACGTCTTTTAAGTAGGTGCTAGAACCATCGGCGTTGGCCACCAACAGAATGTTTTCAAAGTCGGCGACGGTTTCTAAACGCCCTTTGGTGAGCAGGCTAAACTGTACTTCGTTGTTATTTTCGTAAGGTGGTGCGCCAATTGAGCCCACCGCCACTTGCACGTTTTGCTCGGCCAAGCTGTTACGAACATCGCTAGCGGTAAGGCCGAGGTTGGCCAGTTTTAGTGGATCTAGCCAGACGCGCATCGAGTATTCCGAAGAACTAATCACCCGCACATCGCTGATCCCTTGCACCCGCGCCAATTGGTCTTCGATGTTAAGGGTGACGTAGTTATTTAAGAAAGTATCGTCATAGTGCCCGTCTGGAGAGTAGAAGTTCAATACCATCAGTAGGTCGGGCGAGCGTTTGCGCACCGTTACACCCACTTGGCGAACCTCTGGCGGTAGCTTGGATTCGATTTGGGTGACCCGGTTTTGCACGTTGATTTGTGCCATGTCTGGGTCGGTACCAATGTCGAAGGTAACGGTGAGGCTATACGAGCCATCGTTGGCACTTTTGGAGTTCATGTACAGCATGTCTTCCACGCCATTCACCGAACTTTCAATCACCTCGGCTACCGCTTCTTCAACGGTTTCGGCGCTGGCACCGGTGTAGTTGGCCGATACACTCACCGATGGCGGGCTAATCTGGGGGTATTCAGCTACTGGTAATACGCTTAGGGCAATTGCACCGGCAAGCGATAACAGAATAGATATCACCAAGGCAAACTTGGGGCGTTGAATAAAAAAGCGACTTAGCATTCGACTATTCCTACTTAAGCTTGAGGTTCAACGATTTGCACCGCTGAGCCGTGACGTACCCGCTGTAAACCGGCACTTATCACCTGTTCATCGCCGCTTAAACCTTGATTAATCACCACGCCTTGTTCGATTACCGGACCCAAGCTTACATTTCTACGCTCTGCCTTGCCTTGCGCGTTCACAATCATTACGTATTCACCCTCAAGGTCACTTTGAACGGCGCGTCTTGGTATCACCTGAGCGGCCACTTGCTGGTGGCTACTAAGTTTAATTTCTACGTATTGGCCTGGTAGCAGTTGTTGCTGCGGATTAGCGAAGCGAGCGCTCAGTGCAATGGTGCCGGTTTGGCGGTCAATCCGGTTATCAATAAAGTCGAGTTGGCCCGCCAGGTTGTAGCTGCGCTGGTCACTAATTTGTAGCTCTACCCGGGCGGCTTGCTGGCTAGAATGCTGAGCTACTTGGTCGAGCCCCATGCTAAGGCGCTCGCGCTCAGAAATGCTAAAGCTGGCGCGGATCGGGTCTAGGCTCACTAAGTTGGTGAGTCGGCCACTATTGCTAGAGATTAAATCACCTTGGCTCACTTCGCTTTGGCCAATACGGCCAGTGAAAGGCGCCAGTACTTGAGTGTGTTTTAGGTCAACTAAGCTGGCGCTGAGTAGCGCTTCGGCGGCTTCTAATTGCGCTTCGCTAGAGAGTTTTTCGGCGGTGAGGCGATCAAATTCCGCTTGGCTGATATTTTTTTGCGGCAGCAAACTCTTGCCACGTTGCCAATTTAAGTTGGCGTTGGCGAGGGCCGATTTAGCTTTGGCCAGCTCAGCTTTGGCTTGAGCAACCGCAGCTTGGTAACGGGTGGGGTCGATTTCGTAGAGTAGTTGCCCTTGTTCTACCATTTGCCCATCTTCAAAGTGGCGAGCGATTAAGTAACCGCTAACTTGGGCGAGAATGTCTACGTCATTATAAGCTTCAATGCGACCGACAAATTGTTGAGCGGGCGCATAGTGAATAGTTTGTACGCTGGTGGTATTAACTAGGCTAGCAGGGACTTGGCTAGAGACCGACTCTGAAGGCTCACAAGCGATAAGTAGCGGCAATGCGAGTGCGACTGCCAGTATCTTAGGGCGGCTAAAAAACATGGATATCTATCCTCAAACTATACAAACAAGCTAAATAAAACAGCTCAAGAGCAACGTGAGCTCCATGCTGGATGTATAGTTGGCGGATGCTAACTAGCACGCGATCCTTGCGAAACGTCGTTTGACGCCGATTAAATTTTAGCAAATGCTAAAAATATGAAGCAAGGAATATACACGGTTATTGTCCTGATTACCCTCAGATATACCGAGGGTAATTTTCGGTAAAATCAAGCTAAAGCGAATCAAGTGAGGCGTAGTACTTTCGTCTAGGCTGAGTAATGGGTATTTGCTGTGAATAAACCACAGTAAGTTGAGCGAGTTTACTATATTATTTGCCGCTGTTATTGCATCTAGAGGTGGTTCATGGCTCGTCAGGTTAGTTACAAATTTAAAAATCAAACTAAGGTGATTAACTTCTCCTTCGATAAATATCATGACATTCACGAGGCGGTGGCTGCTGCTGAAGGCGTTGATATTAGTTCGTTTTTAGCCTTAGAAAAGCAGTTAGCGATGTCTACGCGGGACAAGGCTACCTTAAAAGAATATCGCGATAAGGCTTTTTTACAGATGGGCTTTAGCGAGATCCGTTTTTTGAAGGACGAAGAAAAGCAGGATAAGCAATAAATTCATGTTTTAGTGAGCATTTTTTTGCTTTGCTGCTGGTGTAGTAAGGGGTTTTACTTAAACTGAGGGCTGCAGTTTAAGGAAGCATTATGATGAATGAATCGGCACATTTTTTAGCTTTAGTAGATGAATTATCCACCCTGTCGCAAGTCGATGCCTTGTTATTAGCTGGGTCACGAGCCAGTGGTCTAGCTGATAGCCATTCCGATTATGATCTTTATGTCTATCTAAATGCTCCAGTGAGCCTAGCAAGCCGACAACAGATCCTCGATAAATATTGCCAGTATATAGAACTCAACAATCAGTTTTGGGAAACCGAAGACGATGCGGTATTACATGACGGCATAGAAGTAGAGTTAATTTATCGAGACTTTGATTTTCTCAGCCAACACTTACAGCAGTTGTTGCTGCACCATCAGGCCTCGGTGGGGTATAGCACTTGTATTTGGGCTAACTTGCTGAATTCAAAAATTCTTTATGATGCTAATGGCTTAGCCGGGCAACTGCAGCAGCGCTATAAGCTGGCTTATCCTCAAGCCCTACAGCAAGCCATTATCGATAAAAATCTGCCCTTGTTGTTAGAGCAAATTCCCGCTTATAGCCATCAGTTGGCTAAGGCCTTACAACGCCAAGATCGAGTCAGTTTAAATCATCGCTGCAGTGAGTATTTGGCCAGTTATTTCGATGTATTGTTTGCGCTTAATCAGCTGCCTCATCCCGGCGAAAAACGCATGTTGGATTACGCCGAAAGCCATTGTCTGCGCCGCCCGCAAGATCTCCGTAGTAATATCGAAGCTTTGCTAAGTGAAGTCGGCCAAGCTCAAGCTAGCTTACTTGAGCGAGTAAAAATACTCAGCCAAGGTTTATCTCAGTGCATTGAAGAGCATCCCGAGTTAGAGCTTCCCCGCATTTGAGCCTCTTGCTAGCGCTCGGCTTAGCTGACGGTTTTATTTGAATAAATAATCTGCATGCATCAGCGCGGTGTTTCTGGTAAATTACGCCCGCATTTTCGAATGCCGCTAACAAGCTGTCTCATGGAGCACTGTTGTACAGTTGAGAGCGTCCACCCCATGGATTGGGCCAGCAACTTGGACGACCTTTTTTTGCTTGTTAATGAGAAAGCTATGCAAAGTATTCTGGCAGACCTTGTTGGTCTTAGTGGTACCGCTCTAGTCGTAGGAGCGTTCTTCCTATTGCAGTTGGAGCGCCTAAATCCCAAAAAACTCACCTATAACCTAATGAATCTTAGCGGGGCCATCCTGTTATTGATTAGCCTGTGCATCAATTTTAATTTAGCCAGTTTTATTATTGAGCTATTTTGGATTGGGGCATCATTGGTGGGCATTGTGCGTTATTTCAAACGTGAGCCCGAGGCGAGCCTAAACTAGCTGATACGCTGAGTCACCCGGAGCGAGGTCGTTAGCCTCCCTCTGGGTTTAACCATCCTAGCCACTTCCCTCAGATTTTCGCCCGCTTGCGACTGAGCTGGTCAGCTCGATAGCCTTCAAGCTGCTAAGCTTAATAAAAACTGCAATTCTAAGGCACGGCAACAAAGCTATAAATTTGCTTGAAAGCTTTGTAAGCTGGCTGTTTCTCTTTGGGCTTTTTATATATATGAATCAAATAGATCCTCGCTTACAGGCGGTATGCCAACAGCTTGAACAACAGCTGCTAGGGAAAACTCAAGCGGTACGTTTAGCTTTAAGTTGTTTGTTGGCTGGCGGCCATTTGTTGATTGAAGACTTGCCCGGTGCAGGCAAAACCAGTTTGGCTAAATGGCTAGCGGCGGGTTTTGGCATGAGTTTTCAGCGGATCCAGTTTACTAGCGATTTGCTGCCCGCCGACATCATTGGCGTATCGGTATTTGAACAAGACAGCCAGCAATTTCGTTTTCATCCGGGGCCTATTTTTAATCATTTAGTGCTGGCCGATGAACTTAATCGCGCCAGCCCGCGCACTCAAAGTGCCTTGTTAGAAGCCATGGAAGAACAACAGGTGAGCACCGACGGCCAGCGTTATCCCTTAGCCGCGCCCTTCTTTGTGATTGCCACGCAAAATCCGCGTGAGCAGCTGGGCACTTTTGATTTGCCCGAATCACAACTAGACCGCTTTGCGATGCGCCTTAGCATTGGCTTTCCCGACTTAGATTCTGAAATGGCGATGTTGAAGCGCGGCAGTACCGAGAGCGCGCCGCAGTCCAGCCTTGATATGCAAGATGTACTAGCCTTGCAGCAACAGGTTCAGCACTTACATTGCAGTGATGCTTTATTAGCCTATTTACTGCGCTTGATTCATCGTAGCCGCGAGTTGGAAGGGCTAAACCCCTTATCGCCACGCTGTAGTTTAAGTTTGTTGTCTTGTGCCAAGGCTTGGGCCTTTTTACACAATAAAGGGCATGTATCACCGGAAGATTTGCAAGCGGTGTTTGTGGCGGTCAGTGCCCACCGCTTAGGTCGCGGCGATAGTGGCGAGGCCTACGCCAAGCAAATTTTGGCCGATGTAGACCCTTACCAAGATTTAGCTTAAGCATGATTAAAGCTGGCTTATCCCGATTAAAACAATGGCAGGGGCTGCGTTTTCAGGCTTGGTTGGCGCGGCGCATTCCAGCGGCCAAAAGCTTGCAGCTTAGCCGCAAGCAGCTATTTATTTTACCCACCGGTTTTGGTTGGTGGTTTTTGCTGACGCTATTGGTGATGTTAATCATGGGCAGCAATTATCAAAATAACTTGGTATTGGCCTTGGCCTTGTGGATGTTGGTGCTGTGGCTGATGTGCCTAGTGCTTTGCCATCAAAATCTCTCTGGTTTAGAGCTTAACCTAGTGCACGGCCCCGAGGGCCAGCTTGGCCAACCGCTACGCTTGTTATTATCGATGAAAAAATCTCGCGGCAAGCCGGTTCAGGCCTTGCGAGCGAAAATTAAACAGTGGCCACTGCAGCAGGCCAGCCAGTTTCTTGATGGCCAGCTGGCCTTAGATTTAGAGGTAAAACAGCGTGGCTACCAGCGCCTGCCTCGGGTCACGCTGTATAGCGTATTTCCCTTTGGTTTGTTTCGCTGCTGGACGGTGGCCGATTTTTGCTGCGATTTAATCGTTTATCCTCAGCCGCTAGCCGGCCACGCTTGTCCGGCTAAGGCGCAAACTGAGCAGCATGACATTGAGCACAGCCATAGCGACAGTTTGCAGCAGCATGAGTTTTCCGGTTTAAAAGCCTACCGCAGCGGTGAACGCAAAAGTCTGTTGGCTTGGAAGCAATTCGCGGCGGGGCGCGGCCTGCAAATTAAAACCTTTACTGGTAACCCGGCCCAAGGGCTGCATTTAAGCGACAGCTTATCGGCGGGTTTGGATTACGAGCAGCGTCTAGCGGTATTAGCATTTTGGGTTCGCCAGCTGGCCAAACAACAGCATAGCTTCAGCCTTAGAGTGAATGGCGAGCAACTGCCTATGGGGCAGGGCGAGCGGCATCAGCAACAGGCTTTACGTATGCTAGCAGGAGCACCGAAACGCTTATGACGGTGCTCAAGCTTTCCCATATTCGGCTGTCTTTGCTGTGCTATTTGGCCACCGCGCTCTTGCTATTGGGCCACGTGCCTTGGCTCTTAGTGCTGGTGGGGCTATTGGCTGGGAGCTGGCGAATTAGGGTGGTGAAGGGCTTAGCCACTTTGCCTAAGCCGCGCTGGGTAAAACTATTGCTGTTGGCGCTATTTTTACTGACTCTGTGGTTAAGCCGAGGCCTTGGTCTATTTGATAAGCTGGTGGCCTTAGTCATGCTGGGTTATAGCCTCAAATATATAGAGTTACATGTGCGCCGAGACATTGAAGTGTTTGTGCTCACCGGTTTGTTTTTGGTGGCGCTGTCCTTGGTGTTTTCTAGCCAGCCGCTGGCGGCTTTGTTAGCCTTGCTCGTTGCCTTTATCCACTTATTGCTGTTACTCAGTTTAGATATTCAATTGAACCGCGCTTGGGTTAAGCAACTGGCGTTGTGGCTGCTGGGATTAGCACCGCTAGCTCTGGCCTTATTTGTATTGGCTCCGCGCTTGCCGCCACTGTGGCAAATGCCCAACCCCAGCAGTGCCCAAACTGGCTTATCTGAAGAAATTAGGCCCGGTGACATTAGTCAACTAATTCGCTCCGATAAGCTAGTGTTTCGAGCCGAGTTTGCTAAGCCAATGGCCAACCAGCAGCTATATTGGCGAGCGATGGTATTGGATCAGTTTGATGGAGAGCGTTGGCGGCGCAGTGAGTTGGCGCAGCAGCCCCAACGCTTTGAACCCGCGTCGGCTGAGCCAGTGAACCAATATCAAGTACTTGTAGAACCCGCCGAAGGGGCATGGTTGGCCAGCTTAAACCCGAGTAGCTTAACTGCTGGGAGTGGCCAGTATTTTGCCGATAAAAGCTGGCAGCGCCGCCAAGACAATTTTACCCGTCAGCTGTTTCAGTTCGACTATTTGCCAGCGCCATCAAGTGAGGCGAGCAATGCTGCGCAATTAACTCTGGCCAAGCAACTACCGGCGCAGCTGCCCGCGACCATTGTGGAGTTAGCCGAGGATTTACAGCAGGGTTTAGATCGCTCTGCCAGTGATTATGCTCAGCGTTATTTAGCTCAGTTAGAGCAATGGTTTATGGCGCGGCCTTTCAGTTACACCCTTAATCCGCCGGCCTATCCGGGGCTTCGCGGCATAGCGAGTTTTTTGTTTGAGCAGCAGCGCGGCTTTTGTGTGCACTACGCGCAGAGCGTAGTGGTAATGGCGCGTTTGCAGGGGATCCCCGCGCGCATGGTGGCAGGTTACCTAGGTGGAGAATGGGAGCAAAGCGATCAACTGTTGGCGGTGCGTAATTACGATGCCCATGCTTGGTTAGAGTTTTGGAACGGCCAAGCATGGCAGCGGCTTGACCCCACCGCATGGATAGCGCCAGACCGAGTGGAAAACAGCCTGCAACAAAGCCAGTCTACCGCCGAACAATGGCGAAACTTAAATGGTTGGGGAAAGCGTTTTTGGTATACCGAAGGCATGAGCCGCTTGCGCTATTGGTTTGCTCAAGCGGACTATTGGTGGGCTAGGTGGGTGCTTAACTTTGACCAACAACGCCAGTTGCGTTTGTTTGCCAGTTTAATGGCATGGTTGCCGGGCAGTTCCATGTTAATGCTAAGCGCCAGCATGTTGTTCTTGGGCATAGTCGTTACCGCCCTATTGTTTGCCAAACCGTGGCGTTGGCGCTTGCCGGCTAAACCGGTATTGGCGCTGCGTTGGCAACTCTGGCTATTAGCCCGTTATCGCTTGAGGCGCCAAGCCGGTGAAACCTTAAGTGCTTTTGTGCAACGGGTGGAGTGCCAAGCCCCCAAGCGTGCAGCCGCGCTTAAACAAGCGGTAGATGGCTATCAACAAGCCCAATATCACCCTTCGAAATAGTGCAGCCTTGGCTGAGTTTGCTGGCAAAGCCTCTGGCAAGCCAAGAGCAGTCTCGTTCAGTTGTTGTATGCCGAACCAAGTTTTAGTGCGCTGTTTATGCTTGGTATTTTAAAAATACCAACATATTTGGCTAAGATTATAAACTAGCCCTTAAGTTATTGGATAAAGTCGGATTTATTTGGCCTTTCTGATTTGGAACATGGGCGCTTGCTCACTACACTTGAGCGCTCAAAATAAAGACAAGAATAAGCAGGAGTCGCTATGTTAAGACAATTCCCAGTAACCGATTTACATCGTCATCTCGATGGTAATATTCGCGCCGAAACCATTTTGGAACTGGGCAGGAAGTTTAATGTAGCCTTGCCTGCAACTGATCTAGCAGGCTTGATCCCGCATGTGCAAATCACCAAGCAAGAGCCTAATTTGGTGGCCTTTCTCTCTAAGTTAGATTGGGGGGTGAAGGTATTAGGTGATTACGATGCCTGCGTTCGCGTGGCCGAGGAAAACGTGGCTGATTTACAGCGCGCCAATATTGATTACGCCGAGCTACGTTTTAGCCCCGGTTACATGGCAATGAGCCATCAACTCAAGCCCGAAGGGGTGGTTGAGGCGGTGATCGAAGGGGTTCGTCGTGGCATGGCAAAGTATGATGTACAGGTGAACCTTATCGGTATTATGAGCCGTTCTTTTGGTCAGCAGCGTTGTAGCGAAGAGCTGGCCGCCTGTATTGCGTTTCGTGATCAAATTGTGGCAATGGATTTAGCGGGGGATGAACTTGGCAAACCCGGCGAGCTGTTTGTAGAACATTTTGCCCGTGCTCGTGACGCGGGGTTTGCTATTACGGTACACGCCGGTGAGGCCGCGGGTGCCGAGAGTGTTTGGCAGGCGATTCGTGAGTTGGGTGCTACTCGAATTGGTCATGGGGTGAAGATTGCCGACGACCCTAAATTGATGGACTATGTGGCTAAACATAAGATTGGTGTAGAGTCGTGTCTGTCTTCTAACTTCCAAACCAATACTACGCCTGATCTTAGTCAGCATCCGCTGAAGCAATTTTTAGCCCATGGTATTCGTGCCAGCTTAAATACCGACGACCCGGGTGTGTCTGCCATCGACTTGCCCAATGAATACCAAATTGCTCGCGAAGTATTGGGTTTTGCTGATGAGCAGATTGCTCAACTACAAAGTAATGGCTTGAAAATGGCCTTCATCAGTGAAAAAGCGCGCCAGAGCCTACGTGAAAAAGCGGTTAAGCGAGCGCTTTAACGCGCCATTCATAGCACTAGCCGATTAAGCTTTAATGGTCTGGTGCTATTTCCATTTTTAGTTGCGGACTGGGGCAATCCATCACCGCGGCGATACAACGGATCATCTCATATTCAGCAACGGTTAGTTGTTTATCTAAACTAACGCAGGCGGCCAGCGCTCGTAATACTCGCTGCTTAATTGGCGGGTGGGCATTGGCCAGCTGTTTCACTGCCGGGCCAAAATGTTCAACTTGGCACTGCGCTTTGGGTAATTGGCGCAGCGTATACAAGCCGATACTGTTAGCGCCAATGCCAAAGGCGCGTTGGATCTTGCTGTCATCATCATGTCCAGCATAGGCGAGGCTCGACAGCACAATATTAAAGTGCTGGGCAATCTCAGGAATGCTGCTGTATAGCGCTTTACTGTGGGCTAGGGTTTCAAACTGCGCAGCCAAGTAATGTTTCACTAAGTGATACAGACACCATTCGTAACGATCTACTTGTTGATCGGCTTTAATTAGCTTACGTAAATTTTCCATTAAGTTTTGGTATTGCGGTTTGGATAGCTGTTTTAAGGCGGGAAACGACAGCTCTAATAAGGGCAGGCGATAAGATCTATCCAGCGTGGCTAGCCACTGCCACGCTTGCTTAATTTCATTCAGGTCGACGGTTTGCTGGGCCGGGGCTTGGATAAGTGCCAATTGCTGCTGGCGTAACTCGGCCTGCTCACTTAATAACAGTGCATAGACTACGTTCACTGCACCGCTGGGTTCGTGGGCCAGCGTTAATAAGCCCTGCGGTAATTGGGCCAGTTCTTGGGCCACCGTGCTGGCATTATTTGACAGTGAAAACGAAGCCGTGCTTGATGGGCTGTCTGAGGCCAGCGCCGCCCCTGCGGCGGCAGCGGCCAAAAAGGTCGATTGCTGTTGCTCGCGGCTGGGTTCGCTAGCTTGGTAGGCGCGCGCATAGACAGGCTGGGCGCGATGCTTGATTTGCCTTTTGATCACTTGACCATCCCAGCTAGGTTGCAAACGTTTGATGCGTTCATCTAGCGGCGGGTGGCTGGCAAAGAAGCTGCCTAAACGCCTAGCGTTACCAATAAACATATGGCTGGCTTCTTGGCTGAGCGGCGAGCGTAAGCCCGAACCGGCTTCATAGCCGGCGATAATTTTAAGTGCATCGGCAATGCCCTTGGGATTACGGGTAAATTGTACCGCGGAGGCGTCGGCTAGGTATTCGCGTTGGCGGCTAATCGCCGCTTTAATCATGTTGGCAAAAAACACCCCCAACCAACCAAGTACTAATAGACCTAGGCCAAGTGCGGCGACTCGGCCATCGTTATTGCGCCGACTAGAGCGTGAATAAGCACGATGGCGTTGGCTATACAGTACAAATTCGCCGATGTTGGAAATAAACACGATGCCGCTGAGCAGCGCAATCAGTTGCATGTTGAGGCGCATATCGCCGTTTAAAATATGGCTGAACTCATGAGCCACCACGCCTTGTAGTTGGTCTCGGTTGAGCTGCTCTAGGGCGCCCTGAGTAATGCCAATCACTGCATCGGCCGGAGTATGGCCAGCGGCAAAGGCGTTAATGCCAAGTTCATCTTTGAGCAGGTAGACTGGCGGCACCGGCATGCCAGAGGCGATGGCCATTTCTTCCACCACATTTAAAATCTGCCGTTGTTCCGCTTGTTCGGTATTGGTTAATAGTACTTGTCCGCCTAAAGACTCGGCCAAGCGTCGCCCGCCATCACGTAATTGATACCATTTGTAGGCGATGGCACAGCCGATTACGCCGCTCATCAATAGACTCACTATTAAGACTTGCGAGGTAGAAAAAAGTTGCTGCAAGCTTAAGGGGGCTTGTTGATTAAAAAACCATAGGGTGGCGGCAATCAGCAGGTTGCTTAGGCCAATGATCATGATCACCGCCACAATGAACAGCAACAATAAGTACTTGCTGTTGCGCCGTGCCAGTTCCTGTTGCTGAAAAAAGTTCATTGTTTAAGGAATTAAAAAGACACTTTAGGCGCGCTTTGGATCTGTTCACTATCGGCGAATTCTAATAATTCGGCGTTTTTGTTATGACCAAATTGTGCGGCAAAAAACACCGGCGGAAAGGACTGTCGGTAGCTATTGTAATCGGTGACGGCATCGTTGAAGGCCTGACGAGCAAACGCCACTCGATTCTCGGTGCTGGTAAGCTCTTCGCTTAGTTGTGCCATGTTTTGGTTGGCTTTTAAGTCGGGGTAATTTTCCATCACGATATTGAGTTTACTCATGGCGCCTTGCAGTATTCCTTCTGCGCTGGCTAATTGAGTTAGGGCACTACCACTGGGGTCACTGGCGGCGGCTTTAAGTAGGGCGCTGGCATCATTTCGAGCGCTAATCACTGCTTCGAGGGTTTCTCGCTCATGGCTCATGTAGGCTTTGGCGGTTTCAACTAAATTGGGGATCAGGTCATAGCGGCGTTTTAACTGTACTTCTATTTGGGCGAAGCCATTTTGGTAACGATTACGCAGGTTAACTAGGCGGTTGAATATGCCAACAATATAAAAAATAACGGCAACCACTAACAGTAAGATAATGATTAGTGAAATGGGCATGGTAGTGATCCTTTACTTACCAAAGAGTTAATAAAAGCATAATACGGATTTAATGGCAGATTACTATGTGTGGCTTAGGGGATTATCAGTAAAAGATGAGCGGCTTAGCATTATCGCGATGATGGGGAGTGCTAACTAAACAGTGCAGGGGCGTGAGATAAAAAAACCAAGAGCTAGGCTCTTGGTTTGCAATTAAGTCACTTTAAGCTGAAACGTGTTCTGGCTTGGTAGACAATACCGCTAATAATTTTTGTGCATGTTCGGCCACTTCTATGCCTAAGTCGGTGAGATAGCCGCCATCGGTTTGGGTGCTTAATCCCTTATCAAATAAGCTTTGTGCCGCCGCTATCAGCTCGGGGGCGGCGTCTTGGTGAACTTTAATCCCAGTTTGTAAACTGCTCAGGTCAAATTGCAGTAGTAAGTTAAGTTCGGCGATAGTGGCAGGAGTAAATTTCATCGGACCATCCTTTTTTGTTTTTGTTGTCTCCACATTAGAAATTCGGCTGCACTTGCGCAAGCCTTAGGGTTGAGAACTGCTAGCTTACGCACTGTTTTATGCGCGCAGGACATTTTGCCGCAGACTTGCTATGACGTAGCGCAATTTTGTTCAATAAACTCAGCGTAAAGCCACCTATAGTGAAGACTTTAAATGTATTGGGGAATGGCCTTTGAGTGTAATTATATCGATGTTGATCTTTGCTTTAATTGGCGCTATTTCACCGGGTCCGGTGAATATTATTGCCAGTAGTGCTTCCGCCAACTTTGGTTTTCGTCAAGCGCTGCCCCATGTGGTGGGGGCCAGCCTTTGTTATTGCTTGGTGGTATTTACAGCGGGCTTAGCGCTTAATCTGACCTTAGATGTATTACCCGCCTTGACTCATCTATTGCAATATTTGGGAGCGGCATTTCTCTTATACATGGCGCTAAAAATTGCTTCGGCTCCCTTGCGTTTGCCGGGGCAACAAAGTTTGGCTAAGCCCCCTAGTTTTTGGCAGGGGGTATTGGCTCAGGGTTTAAACCCCAAAGCGTGGTTAGTGGCTATGTCTGGAGTGAGTTTGTTTGTTGCGCCACAGCAGCAAGCGGAATTTTATTTGTTGGTATTTTGTCTGATCTCTCTTATGGTTTGCTTAGTGGGGGTGGGCACATGGGCCGCTATTGGCTCGCTGATTTCTGGCTATTTGGACTCGGCGTTACGGCTGCGGGTGTTTAATTGCTCTATGGCGGTCCTGTTAGCCGGTTCGGTACTATCGCTGTTTATTTAATTGGGTTTGGCTTAAACATGGGGTTAACTATGAGCAACAATGCAAAACACCTGTTTAAACGCTTTGAACAGCTTCCTTTTATGGAGCTACGTCAGGTTCAGCTTTCGTCTGCTTGTTATCATAGCCATGCACATGACGAATTTTCTTTTGGGGTGATCGATGCTGGCCAAGCCGTGTATAAAAACCAGACTCAGCAACACTCTATTGGTCAAGGACTAAGCGTCACCATTAACCCTGGTGATGTTCACTCCTGCAATCCCAAACAAGGGCATTGGTCTTACCGAATGCTGTTTGTAGAAAGCGCCTGGGTGGGGCAATTGCAGCAAGAAATGTTGGCTTGTCCAGCCAGCGATTACTTAGCTTTTGAGCGTCAGCTAGTTAGCGACAAACAAACT
Organism: Agarivorans sp.; assembly: GCF_050295395.1. Lineage (NCBI taxonomy): Bacteria > Pseudomonadati > Pseudomonadota > Gammaproteobacteria > Alteromonadales > Alteromonadaceae > Agarivorans > Agarivorans sp. The sequence continues at coordinate 1,723 of NZ_JBNKPP010000073.1, read as the reverse complement.
TATGCCCTGCTAAATCAGCTGTTTTTAAAGATTCAACTAGAGCAAAATCCGCTGGAACAAGAGAGCCTGTTGTTGGCGTTTTTTGAGCAACAATTTGCCAGCCAACAGCGTTTTCGCAGCGATGTCAGCAGTGTGGCCAAACCCCAATTGCAGCGAGTCAGAGAGTGTATACAAGATCAATTGCAGCACAATCTTAGCTTAAGTGAGTTGGCAGCAGTAGCAGGGCTAAGTCGTTATCACTTGGTGAGAAGCTTTAAGCAAGTTTATGGTTTATCGCCCCATGCTTTTCAGCTTAACCAGCGCATTAATCGAGCTAAAGGCTTATTGCGAGAGGGCAGTAGCATTGTCGATACCGCTAATCAGCTAGGGTTTGCTGACCAAAGTCATTTTCAACGAAATTTCAAGAAGCGTATTGCACTTACGCCAAGGCAGTATCAAGCCTGTTTTGCTTCTGCTTAGTGCAGCGGCGGGTTTAGAAGCATAGGAGAAAAGCTCGTGGCGGGCGGCCACGAGCCAAGTTTTTAGAACAAGTAGCTGTACTGCATCGAGTAGTAAATCGCGTCGGAGCGAGTATGGCCAACCACTTCACCAATTAGAGGAATGGCACTGCTTTCACGCACTTCCACATCTTGTCCGCGTACGAAGCCAAGACCAACATCGATGCTCGAATGTTTGTTGATGTAGTAACTTGCACCTACGGTATACCAGTTGCGGTCTGAATCAGGTATTGATAACGAACTGACTTCGTCCACCACACCTTTGTCGTGCATGTAACCGGCACGTATTGCCCAGTTTTGGCTTAGCTGATAGGTGGCACCCACGCTAAATAACCATGAGTTTTTCCACTGGTAGCTTTTTACGTTTTGTTCCGGTTGAGAGCCGGTAACGGTAATGTGGTCGAAGTCGCTCCAGCTGGTGTGCTGAGCGGTATAGTGTACCGCCCATTGGTGGTTTAGCTCATGATAACCAGCAATTTGGAAAATATTCGGTAGTGGAATATGGATGTCATCGTAAGACTGGCCTTGGTACTCCACTTTGCCAGCCGCTTTAAAGCTTGGGCTAACCCGGTAGCTCACGCCTAAACGGTTTTTGTCGTTAATCTCATAAGTGGCACCAATAATGCCGCCCAGCGCCCAGCCGTCGGCTTCCACATCAACCAGTTTACTTTGAACACCAGAGCCACCAATAATTTCACCTTGGCGGCTGAGTGAGCCTTGACCATAAATAAGGTCTACCCCGGCGCCAATGCTGAACTGCTGATTAATGCGATAAGACATACTCACATTAAAGGTAGAGGTGATCACTTCGGTATTGCCAAACAAGTCCACTGGCGTGACTGGCGCGCCGCTGTTGTTGAGTTCGCTAATATCGGTGCCAGTACCAAAGTTACTGAAGGCGCCTACACCAACGGCAAAGTCATTATTGATCGGGTGAATGTAATAAATATTAGGGATGACTTTGTCGCCTGCTGCATCGCCGATGCTGCCATAGTCAATTGGCCCATAACTCACATCTTTAATGGTGACGTCTACATCGGTATATACAAGACCTAGTGACAACGCTTGTTGGTTAAACATCGCCATAGCTGCAGGGTTACGCGCTAATACCGAAGCATTGTCGGCAATTACCGCATCCCCAGAGAAGGCGCGTCCGATGCCGGTGGCTGACTGGCTGTTAACCTGAAAGCCGGCGGCTAGGCTGTGGCCGCTGAGCATGGTAGCGC
>NZ_JBNKPP010000072.1:0-10541 GCF_050295395.1 Agarivorans sp. | reverse complement strand
AACTGTTGATTAAAGCGCGAGAACATCAACTGTAGCCCAGCAAAAGCATCGAAGTGAAACAGGGTTTCGTCGGCGTCAAATAATATCCATTGGTATTTCATGCAGCAGCCTTTAAAGACAAATAAAAGGGCGCTTATGGTGGGCGAGCAGTGCTGAATTGTCAAAGGCTGTTCACGGCTTGGGTGGTAGGCTGAAGCCCCTTATTATGCTTAAGCTGCGCTGAATCTATCACTGACTAGGGCAGGGGGAGAATGGATGAGCCACACTATAGTGGCTATGGCTTGCATTTGAGCAAAAAAGGAGTACAATTCCGCGGCTTCAATTAGCGGGTTCCCAGTTTTGGGACCTTAAATTTTTTAACTAGTATGAGGACGATATGGTTACCATTCGTTTGCAACGTGGCGGCGCTAAAAAGCGTCCATTCTATCAAGTAGTTGTTACTGATAGCCGTAATTCACGTGACGGTCGCTTCATTGAAAAATTAGGTTTTTTCAATCCGATCGCACGAGGTCAAGAAGAGCGTGTACGCTTAGAGCATGACCGCATTGAACACTGGGTTGGTCAAGGCGCAGCGGTTTCTAACCGTGTAGCTAAGCTAATCAAAGATTCAAAAGCAGCTTAATTGAATATTTTTGGTGGAGTTTAGATGAGCAACAATCAACAGCCCATCGTTATAGGTCGCTTAGGTGCTGTTTACGGCATTAAAGGTTGGCTTAAAGTTAACTCGTTCACCGAAGATGCAGAAGCTGTATTTAACTATCAACCGTGGTTGATAGGTCGTTCTGGCGAATATACTTCAATTGAAGTGACAGAATGGCGGCGTCACAGTAAATCTTTCATCGTTAAGCTTGCGGGCTTTGATGTGAGAGAACAAGCACAGAGTTTAACTGGGATGGATATTGCGGCTTTGCCGGAAAACCTTCCTGAATTGGCTGAAGACGAGTACTACTGGCGTGATCTTATCGACATGCAAGTGGTTAACCGAAGCGGCTATAACTTAGGGCAAGTGACCGATTTAATGGAAACTGGCTCGAATGATGTCTTGGTTGTGAAGGCCAATTTAAAAGATGCCTTTGGCAAAAAAGAACGGTTAATTCCGTTCGTAGAGTCTCAGATAATTGATAACGTCGATCGCGAGTCTCAAACTATTACTGTTGATTGGGATCCTAGTTTCTAGGTTTCCTTATGGCTGAGCAGACACCACGTTTGTGGGTAGGAATAGTCAGTCTATTCCCTGAAATGTTCTCTGCTATAAGCGAGTACGGTGTGACCGGGCGAGCGGTAAAACGTGGCCTGATTCAAATTGAGTGTTGGAATCCTCGCGATTTTACACACGATAAACATCGTACGGTGGACGACCGACCTTACGGCGGTGGCCCTGGCATGCTAATGATGGTGCAGCCCTTACGGGATGCAATTCATGCTGCTAAACGGGCCGCTGGTGATGGGGTTAAGGTGATTTACATGTCACCACAAGGGCGTACCTTGAAGCAAGATGGAGTAATAGAGTTAGCTCAACAACAAAAGTTGATTATTGTTGCTGGTCGCTATGAAGGCATTGACGAACGCTTGATTCAAGCCGAAGTTGATGAAGAATGGTCGATTGGTGACTATGTGCTAAGTGGCGGTGAGCTGCCGGCAATGAATATGATAGACGCCGTCTCGCGGTTAATTCCGGGAGTATTGGGGGATAGCGCTTCAGCCGAGCAGGATTCATTCTCTGATGGATTGTTGGATTGTCCACACTATACTCGTCCAGAAGTTTTGGATGGTAAGGCAGTACCCGAGGTATTGCTCAGTGGTAACCATAAAAAAATTGAAGAATGGCGCTATAAACAAGCACTTGGGCGAACCTATTTGAGGCGACCGGAGTTATTGGAGAATCTAGCTCTGACTGACAAGCAAGAAAAAATTCTTGCTGAGTTCATTCAAGAGCAAACGCTCTTGGATAATAAATAAAGATTCAGTTAATTCTAGGAAAAGTGTAATGAGCAACATTATTAAACAGCTCGAAGAAGAGCAAATGAAGCAGGACGTACCTGCGTTCGCACCTGGTGATACAGTAGTAGTACAGGTTAGAGTAAAAGAAGGTAACCGTGAGCGTCTACAGGCGTTTGAAGGTGTGGTAATTGCTAAGCGTAACCGTGGTTTACACTCTGCATTTACTGTACGTAAAATGTCAAGCGGTGAAGGCGTAGAGCGTGCATTCCAAACTCATAGCCCGCTAATTGAAAGCATTACTGTTAAGCGTCGTGGTGACGTTCGTCGTGCTAAGCTTTACTACCTACGTGAACTTTCTGGTAAGAAAGCACGTATTAAAGAAAAGTTGGCTAAATAAGCCCTTTTCTTCGAGACAAAAAAGCCCGCTAATGCGGGCTTTTTTTTGGCTGATTATTGGGCAACTTGTAATACCGAATTGTCGCCATCTACACCATTAGGTTGATAAGCATCGGCTTCCCAGTCGTTGTCGTAAGTTTCCTCACCGCCTTCCAAACACAATTTGTATTTGAACTGGTAGGCCTCTTGTTGATCGGTAGGAACGTTAACCACGGCCTTGAACTTACCGCTCTTTAGTTTGCTCATTTCGATTGGCTGCCACTGGTTAAACTCTGCTAGCAGAAAAATCTGTTCGGCATCTTGAGTGGCTTCTTTTTCAACTTCAAATGTGACTTTGACTTCTGGTTTTGATTTTAAGTATTGCTTCTTCAATGGCATGGCGTGTTCTCCTCCGAGAGCTAAAGTAAATCCGTATACTATGTGACCAATGTCGATTCTTTCAAAAAAGTGAGAGCTTGGTCAATAGTTGATTGATTTTTTTATAGTTGGAAGTGTAGACGTAATAGCTCGGCGGTGAAGCGAGTTTTAAGATAATAACCGCGTGGCAGGGTTTGAATTATTTGACCATCGGGGCCGATGGCATCGGTTCGAGCCTGATTGTTAGCGGCTTTCGGACGTAATTGCAGAACTTGGCCGTGGCGAGCCGTGATCTGATCTATTTGGCCAAAGGCGATCATTTCCATCAGTTCTTCCCAATCTTCGCGCAGCAACTGTTCTTGCTCGGCGCTGGGGCTCCAAAGTAAAGGGTTGGCCACAATGCGTTGCTCAACCGGGATCTGCCGCTCGGCTAAAATAGGGATCCACAGTACTCGGGACAGTTTGTTATACACATTACTACTGTGCCAAGTGAGTCCGGTAACCTGACGCAGCGGGGTGATGCATACGTAAGTACTTTCCAGTGGTTTGCCTTGGCTATCAATGGGAATGGTTTTTAGTTCTATACCTAGTTCGGGAAAGTCTTGAATAGGTTTACTGCCAGCGCTGGCTCCCAAACACCATTCGATGAGTTGGCCTCCCCAGCCTTTTTCTCGTTTGAGGTTTTTAGGGATGCTAAAACCTTCGCGCTGCGCCAGCTCGCCTAGAGTTAAACCGGCCAAGGATTGAGCGCGTTGTAATAGTTCGGCTTCGCTTTTTGGTTTCGCTGGCATGCTGGCTATCGACCTAAAAAAGACACCATTGTATAGAAGCTGGTCAATAAATACAGCTGCGCCTTATTAGTTTTATCCTTACGCTTAAGTGTATGATTAAAAAAGATTTTATACTTATGTTTAAGGTTTTAGTTGTTGTTGCCTTAGTTTATTCAGAGTTTATGTACACTTATAAACAGTGTTATGCACATATTTTATGGATAACTATCTTTAACTGTTATTAACTTTGTTTTTATTCACAGAATGCTTCGTTTTAACTCAGTTTGTATGTTTTGTAAACGTAATGGTGAAGATAACTCGCTATTTATAAAGCTTGTGTGTTTTTTGAACACTTGAACTTATAAACAGCATGGAGTTTTAGTATTTCTCTGTTTTGTTGTTGTGCTTGTTTGTAACTTTATGATTTTAATGTTTTTTTGTTTTGTTTCTTGATTTAGTATTTTAAGTTTTTGATGACGGGTATATTCTCTATTTGGTTTAACCCAAGTTATGCACAGCTTTTCTCACAGATAAATCGAATAACTTTAAGCAAGCGAGTATTTCTACAAATTAACTCCTTTGTGATAGTCGTATTTGCTGTGTTTCGGTTTCTGTGAAAGAATCAACTTATCTATAGTTTTCAGCTGAAGGTTGTTTCAGTGATTGATGGGGATGGTTATCGTCCCAACGTAGGCATCGTTATTTGTAATCAGCGTGGTCAAGTTTTGTGGGCCCGTCGATGTGGTCAACATTCATGGCAATTCCCCCAAGGGGGGGTTGATGAGGGCGAAACCGCCGAACAAGCGATGTATCGTGAGTTGCATGAAGAAGTCGGCTTGTTGCCGAAAGATGTTAAAATTTTAGCAACAACCAGACATTGGCTGCGTTATAAGTTACCAAAACGCCTCATTCGTTGGGATAGTCCGCCTGTTTGTATCGGACAAAAACAAAAGTGGTTTTTGCTGCGTCTTGTTGGCAAAGAATCTAATATTAAATTTGATCGCTGTGGTCACCCCGAGTTTGATGATTGGCGCTGGGTGAGTTTTTGGTACCCGGTTCGCCAAGTGGTGTCGTTCAAGCGAGAAGTTTATCGTCGCGCGCTAAAAGAGTTTGTGAGTACGGCTATGCCGTTTAACCGTTCCGAGAAAATCCAAGGAAAAGACAAGCGACGACGTTTTAAAAAGCGTAAAGGAGCATAGTCAGTGTTAGGAGAGTTACGTGCCATTGTTGAACAGGTAAGCAATGCGGATTCTCTTGACGGCGCATTGGCGATATTGGTGCAAAAAATTCGCCAAACGATGCAAACCGACTGTTGCTCAGTATATGTGACAGACCCTCAGCAGCAACAGCTAGTGCTTAGAGCTACCGATGGCTTAGCCCAGGACGCTGTCGGTAAAGCTTGCATGAACTTAGGCGAGGGTATGGTAGGTCAGGTTGCGGTTCGTGAAGAACCCATTAACGTGGCCGATGCGAGAAGCAATCCCCATTTTAAATATCTTCCAGAAACCGCAGAAGAAGGTTTTTTCTCTTTCCTTGGTACGCCGATCACCCACCACCGTAAGGTGCTGGGGGTATTGGTAGTACAACAATCACAAGCGCGTAGCTACGACCAAAGTGAAGAGTCATTTTTGGTGACTCTAGCGGCTCACTTAGCTGGAGTATTAGCCAATACCGATTTTCAAACGGTGCTGAGTCAACCTCATCAACGTAAACAGCTTAAAGCGATTAAGGCGGGTTCTAGCTCCAGTGGTATTGCTATTGCTAAAGCTTGGATTAACCGTTCTAGCGGCGAGCTTGAGCAACAGCAAATTGTTGAAACCGATAATGTTGATCACCAATTAGAGCGTTTTAATGTTGCCCTAGAGCTTGCTCGTGAAGAGTTTCATAGCTTAGCCATTAAGCTGTCGGAACAGTTGCCTAAAGATGTGGCGTCTATCTTCGATTTGTATCAGCACATGCTAGCTGACGCCAGTTTGGCGGGGGATATTCGCGCCAAAATCAAGCAAGGCTTTCAGGTTGAAGGTGCCTTGCGGATGGTGGTTGAGCATTATGTGAAACAGTTCTCGGAGATGAGCGACCCTTATCTAAAAGAGCGTGCGGTGGATGTTAAAGATGTAGGCTTACGTCTATTACATGCCCTGTTATCTGGCCCCAGTGCCGAACTATTCCCCACAGAGCCGGTGATAGTGGTGGCTGAAGAAGTCACGGCGACGATGTTTGCACAAATTCCGCGGCAGTTTTTAGCTGGTGTGATCTCACAGCGCGGCGCTGCCAATTCACACGCCGCTATTTTGGCCCGAGCAATGGGTATTCCTGCGTTAATGGGCTTAAGTTTCGATATTAACAAATTGCGTGGCACTGAATTGATTCTGGATGGTTATTCAGCAGAGCTATTTGTTGACCCCGATAAAATAGTTCGCGATGAATATCTGGTATTGTTGGCTCAGGAGAGCGAGCTAAATACCTTAGTTCAGCAGGATCTAGACAAACCCGCAATTAGCTTAGATGGCGTAGAAGTGGAGATGCTGATAAACGCCGGATTAAGCGCCGACAGCGATATAGCGATTAACGCTGGCGCCGATGGTGTGGGTTTGTACCGCACCGAAGTGCCTTTCCTGATGCAGGATCGTTTCCCTTCAGAAGACGAGCAGTTCATGCGTTATCGCGACATTCTGAATAGTTATCGCGGTAAAAATGTGTGCATGCGCACCTTGGATGTGGGCGGTGATAAACAGTTACCTTACTTCCCCATCGTTGAGGAAAACCCCTTTCTAGGTTGGCGAGGCATTCGCTTAACCCTCGATCATCCAGAGATATTCTTAGTACAAGCGCGCGCAATGTATCGTGCAGCTATCGAATGCGGCAATTTGTCAATTATGCTGCCGATGATTAGTTGTTTAAATGAGGTGGATGAAGCCTCTCGGCTGCTGGAGCAAGCTTGGGTCGAAGTGCTTGATGAACTGGGGATAGATGAAGAACCAGAACGGCCGAAACACGGGGTGATGTTGGAAGTGCCCTCGGTGTTATTTGTGTTGCCAGAGTTAGCTCAACGGGTGGACTTTTGGTCGGTGGGGAGTAACGATTTAACTCAATACTTGTTGGCGGTGGATCGCAATAATACCCGAGTGGCGGGCCTATTTAATACCTTCCATCCTGCGGTGGTGCGAGCACTCAAACAAATTATTGAGCAAGCCAGTTTACATGCTATCCCGGTGAGTTTCTGTGGTGAGCTAGCGGGAGATCCAGTGGGCGCGCTATTGGTGCTAGCGCTAGGTTACCGGCGTTTGAGTATGTCTAGTTTCAACTTGGCCAAAATTAAATACATTATTCGCCATGTTGATGTGGCTGAGTTGAGCGCGTTGGGTGAACAAATTCTGCAAAGCCAAAGCGGAGCAGCCATTTATAGTTTGCTATTGCGTTATCTGGAGCAGCGCGACTTATCGCAGCTAGTTCGTGTGAGTAAGCATTGAGTCCCGTTTTGCTAATCGCTTGTGTCATGAGCGCTTTCACTGCAAAATGCCCATTCTTTTTAGTCCTTAAATAGAGCTTTTTATTGTGTCTACACCTTTGCAATTTCCTGAGATAGACCCGATTGCCATTAGCATTGGGCCCTTAGACGTACGTTGGTATGGTCTAATGTATTTATTTGGTTTCTTGTTTGCCTTGTGGCTAGGTGGTCGCCTTGCAGATAAACCCAAAAGTGGCTGGACCCGTGCCGAAGTCAGTGACTTGCTATTTTACTGCTTTATTGGGGTTATTTTAGGTGGGCGGATTGGTTATGTGTTGTTTTATCAATTCCCGCATTTGTTAGACGATCCGACTTACCTATTTAAGATTTGGACTGGGGGGATGTCCTTCCATGGCGGTTTGTTAGGGGTGATTACCGCCATGCTATGGTTCGCTAGCAAGACAAAGCGGCATTTCTTCACCGTTGCTGACTTTATTGCTCCCTTAATTCCTTTTGGTTTAGCTACTGGTCGCTTAGGTAACTTCATCAATGGTGAGTTATGGGGCAGGGCAACCGATATGCCTTGGGGCATGGTATTCCCAAGCGGTGGGCCCATCGCCAGACACCCTTCACAGCTGTATGAATTTGCCTTAGAGGGAGTGCTGCTGTTACTGCTATTATTGGCTTACGCTAAACGCAAACCACCTATGGGGGCTGTTTCTGGCGCCTTCTTACTTGGCTATGGTTGCTTCCGCTTTATTATCGAATTCTTCCGTGAGCCCGACAGTCACTTAGGTTTGTTAAGTTTTGGCATGAGCATGGGGCAGATATTGTCATTACCGATGATAATTTTTGGTGGGATATTTATTGCCTGGGCTTATCGCCGCAAGGCTAAAGAGAGAACCGCATGAAACAGTATTTAGAGCTTTGTCAGCGGATCGTTGATGAAGGCATTTGGGTAGAAAACGAACGTACCGGCAAGCGTTGCTTAACGGTGATTAACGCCGATCTCGAATATGATGTAGCCAATAATCAATTTCCTCTGGTGACTACCCGCAAAAGCTATTGGAAAGCGGCTATTGCCGAATTACTGGGTTACATTCGAGGTTTAGATAACGCGGCCGACTTTAAAGCCCTAGGCACGCCGACTTGGTTGGCTAATGCCAATGAAAACCAAGCTTGGCTAAATAATCCTGCTCGCAAAGGTGAAAATGATATGGGGCGGGTTTACGGCGTGCAAGGGCGCTCTTGGCGCAAACCCGAAGGCGGCAGTATCGACCAGCTACGTAAAATTGTTGATGACTTATCGCAGGGCATTGACGACCGTGGCGAGATCTTATCTTTTTACAACCCCGGTGAATTTCATCTAGGCTGTTTGCGTCCTTGTATGCATACCCATACTTTTTCCCTATTGGGGGATACTTTGTACCTGACTTCATCACAGCGCTCTTGTGATGTGCCCCTTGGGCAAAATTTCAATCAGATCCAAGTGTTTACCTTCTTGGCTTTGATGGCGCAAATTACCGGACACAAGCCGGGTAAGGCTTATCATAAAATAGTGAACGCCCACATTTATGAAGACCAGTTGCCATTGATGAAAGACGTGCAGTTAAAGCGTGAGCCCTATGCCTCGCCGCAGCTGCATATTAACCCAGACATTAAAACCCTAGAAGATTTAGAAACCTGGGTGACTTTAGATGATTTTGAAGTCAGTGGTTATCAACATCATGACGCGATTGCCTACCCCTTCTCGGTATAAGTGCTGCTTGTTGGCGCGGTTATCCTGTTAAGCCACTACTAGGCTGTCGGTGTTTAGAATACCCTTTAATTCAATGAAGGGCATTTTTTTGCCTGTAGCTCAGCTTGGCTATAAACACATGGTTTAACGAGCAACTTGAAGAAAGGCCAGTTTCTAGTGTTAAGTGGCTTAGTGGTATTTAAAATGGCTTAGCAATCTGCTTTGTTTACCGTTAAAACGCGCTGAAAAATAGGCGATGTTTAATAAAATTAGCCGCTGAATATCTAGTTTTATCAAAAGAAGGCTATTTTATCGCCAATACCAACAGAGAATTTGGGCGGTTTAGTTGAGGCTGAATTGTTGTTAAATCGTAACTATCTGTTTTGTCAGTATCGAGAGGGCTCGTTTAGTTATTGTGCTTTATTGCTTGTGACTAGCGGATCTCATCGGAATATTGGCAGTAGCATGTGCTTGAGTAAGATCACAAAATTGTTGTTAACCTCTGGTTAAACTTTTTCTTATCTTAATTATCATCGGAAATGCCGATGGTAAGCGCAATTAGAAATGAATATGTTTTAACTCCTTGCTCAGTAAAATGATTTTTCATTTTTCATTGTGAGCTGTTATGAAGTCATTTATTGAACGCTTTTTAAAGATGGAAGCTGCTGGTGGCATTTTGTTGATGCTAGCTGCTGCCGTGGCTATGTTTATGGCAAATAATGCTTGGTTGTCACAAGCTTACTTTGCATTTTTAGATACTCCTTTGCAGGTTCGCATCGCCGAGCTTGATATTAATAAGCCGCTATTGTTATGGATTAACGATGGCTTAATGGCGATTTTCTTCTTGGTGATTGGTTTAGAAGTAAAACGCGAGTTAATTGAAGGCGCTTTATCTTCTAAGGAGCGGGCGTTATTACCTGTTGTGGCCGCCGTTGGTGGTATGGTGGTTCCTGCGCTAGTCTATTTGCTATTCAATATGGGCGATGCCGAACTAGCCAAGGGCTGGGCGATTCCTGCTGCAACTGATATTGCTTTTGCGCTGGGGGTCATGGCCTTACTCGGTAAGCGTGTTCCTGCGAGTTTAAAAGTTTTCTTGTTAGCTTTAGCCATTGCCGATGACTTGGGCGTGATTATCGTTATTGCTCTGTTCTATACCAGTGAGCTGGCGATTGTTCCTGCCATTTGGGCAGCCTGTGCCACGCTAGGCTTGTACCTATTAAATCGCCGTGGTCATGGTGGTTTAACGGCATATTTAATTCTGGGTACGGTGTTATGGGTGGCTGTACTGAAATCGGGCGTTCACGCAACTTTAGCCGGGGTTATTGTAGGCTTTATGGTACCGATTAAGGCTAAGTTGGGTGGCTCTCCTTTAAAGAAATTAGAACATGCGCTGCATCCTGCTTCGAGCTTCATCATTGTGCCTATTTTTGCTTTCGCCAACGCAGGGGTTCCTTTGGCGGGAATTAGCTTGGAAAGCTTCCAAAGCCCATTGGCCTTAGGGGTAATGCTTGGTTTGTTGGTGGGTAAACCTTTAGGTATTTATACAGCTAGCCGCTTTGCCATTCGGGTTGGTTTAGCTAAATTGCCAGAAGGATCCAATAACATGCAGTTGTTTGCTACCTCTATTCTTTGTGGTATTGGTTTTACTATGTCGATATTTATCTCGTCATTGGCCTTTAGCGGGCAAACTGATTTGATAGCCTTGTCGCGTTTAGCTATATTGGCAGGTTCAATCGGTGCCGCCTTGCTAGGCTATGGTTTACTACGTTGGTCAACTCGCGGGCTGGCTAGCAAGCAACAACGACAATATGGCGGGATAGCGGATACAGCCCAACACCCTTCCTCCTAGCATTGAAGGTCGTCATTTTTAGAGTAAACAAACCCCGTTTTC
>NZ_JBNKPP010000071.1:0-15473 GCF_050295395.1 Agarivorans sp. | reverse complement strand
CTCGGCACTAATAAACTGTTGTTCGGGGTTCGCTTTGATTAAGCCATCCACTAAAAAAAAGGCGGCGCTGGCGTCTATGGCAATGCTGCCGTTAATCTCTAATTGTTGGCATAGTTGCTTGAATAAGAGATAGGGGCTTTGGTGTTCGTGCCAACCATGAAAGGGGGCGTCGATTAACATGAAGTCATTAATTGAATCTTGTTCAAAGCAAGGTGCTAGGTAGTGTAATTGTCCATCAGCACAGAGTAAGGCGCCCACCAGTCGTTCGCTGGCGCTCCAGCTTAAGCCTGTAAAGTAATAGAGATTGGTGCCAGCATTGAGGTAGAGCGCGGCTATGCCTTGCTGTTGCATCATTTGGCAAACATGTTGCTGGCGCTGCTGATACTCACTTAGGCTGATGTTGGCGATGTCGCTACACATATTATCGAGAAGGGCGAGTTGTTCACTGGCGTTGCTGCCACCGACACCTATAGTCATGTTTATTCCTTTATTCACAGCGGCTGGGATAGGGTAACTATCTAGAAGAGAACAAAGATTAAGAATAAAACGCTATTAGGTAAAGCAAAATCTCCAGCGCAAGTGCGCCGGCTGTGGGCTTATTGTTGGTTTAATTCTGCGGAGTAAATCATGACTTTGTTCCCGCCTTGGGACTTGGCCTGATACATTGCCAAGTCGGCTTGTTTAATTAATTCAGCGCTGTCACCTTCAAGTCTATGACAGGCTAGACCAAAGCTGGCGCTCATGTATATCTTACCGTTGCTGGTGACTAAGGCTTGTTGGTTGAGTTGAACACGAATTCGGTTGGCCAGCGCATAGGCTTGCTGAGCGTTGGAATTATTTAGCGCAATGACAAACTCTTCACCGCCAAAGCGACCAAAAATGTCGCCAACTCGCAGGTTATTACTGACAATCTTGGCAAAGTGCTGCAAGGCTAAATCGCCATTGTGGTGACCATAGTTATCGTTGATTAGCTTAAAACGATCTAAGTCGATGAAGATAAGTGCCACTTCGCTACCCAGAAATTGAGCGCGTCGAGTCAACTTTTCTAGTAACTCTATGAAGTAGTTTCGCCTCATTGCGCCAGTGGTATCGTAATTGGCCAATTGTTCCAGTTGAATTATTTGCCGCCAGTGCATTAAAAAGTAGAACACGTATGTTTGCAGGGCATTGGCGGTAAACAGAGCTAGCAATAAAAGGGCGGGAGCAGCTAACAGTAGCTCTGGTGTTTCAGTTTTTTGTTGCCAAGCAAAGTAGATGCGCAATAGCAGGCAAGTGCCCAAGAATATATATAGACCTATCACCAACCATAACGCTGGTTTGTTGTTGCTAAGGAAATAGCGAAAATATAACGATGCACAATAAAAACAGCACAGTGCAATAGCCGCAGAAAATACGCTCACTCGTTGAACTGTATCGGTGATAAAGAGTATCGAGTACAGGTTCAATATTAGATAACTTACTATGACTAGGCTAACGAAGTGTCGATTTAACTTACGTTTTAAATAGTTGTGATGGCCTGCCACGATCAGTAGAAAGGAAGCCACAAATAAACTATTCACTACAAATAAGCTGTTATTGGAAGGTGTGGCCAGAAACAACAGAATTAATAGGGCAGCGATTTGCACGTAAGAAGCGGCAATCCAGCAGTCTAAACAAGGGCGCTGTCCATGAAAAACGCGAATAAGAGTAAGCACTGTGGCTGAAACAACCGTCAGTAATGTAGTGAGAATAAAGTAAGTCAGTTCGTCAACTACCATTGAATTGCGCTTCCTTGGTTTATATCAACAGTGTAGATGCCTATTGCAACTACACAACTTTAGGCTACGCAACAGTCGTGATTGGCTGGCTTTGATTAGAGTTTTTGCTCGATGAAAAGTCGGCCAAGTAGACGGCAGAATCCCCTGAATTGACTGCCTATGGAAAGCATCTTTGCTACAATAGTTTAGAAAAAAATAATATAAGTCCTTTTGGGTTTCCATCTTGTTTCCCTGCGCTTGTGATGCTTGCTTTAGTCGCTTGCCAGACTGCGTGGGGGATGTGCGTAAGTTCGCACTATCAAGACTTTAAAAAAGATAATTAAAGGAAACCTTACTAGGCTTAACGGTAGCTAAATTAGACAGTTATAGGTGAAGGAAGCGGGTATGTTGGGGAAAAAAATTAATGGTATTTCAGTTGTTCACCGATTATATATTGGATTTGCCATTTTAACCTTGGTGATTGCAGCAGGGGGAGGCGGCGCTTTTTTACTCGCTCAAACGGTTAATTCCAGTTTTAATACACTAACAGAGAACAGTGCAAAAACTCAGCTCTTGGCCAATCAGATTGGCAGCCAAGCCTTACGAGCGGGGATCCAACTGCTAGGTTTGGAAAATGCGGCAAATCTAGAAGAACTACAGCGAATAAATGGGCAGGCTGAACAGGCGCTGAGCTCACTCGATAGCTTAGTGAGAGAGTTAAGTGCTCATGCTCAGACCTTTGATATTCAAGGTTTAAAGTCGCAACTTGATGACGTTGAGCGAGTCGAAAATACCTTAAGTTCTCAAGGGCGTGAACTAGCTCAGCAGCAAAGTCTTTATTTGGAACAGGACCAAAAGGTAAGAGACGATTTAAGCCAATTTTTATTTCAGCTATCTGACATGAAACGCAGTGTAACTAAGATTGTTGCGCCTGCTGCTGCCGAAGACTCTTACATCGAAGATATTTTGGCTATGGTGATGGAGCGTTTTGGTTTAATGGAGTTTTTGTTATCTAATATGGTGAATACTCGAGAACCAGATAAAATCGCCGATTTAGTACAAAAAATTCAATATAATAATGGTGTTTTTAATGACGATTTCTCATCCTTAGTGGATGAAGTTGAAGCCCTATCTGATCCGCAGATACAAGAACTCGTAGCTGAATTTAATCGCCAGCTTAACCAGCCCACCGGCATTGTGGCGCGGTATATTGCCAGCCAACAAACCATTGAAAATATCTTTTTACAAACCTCTCAAATCAATCAGCAACTGGCCGGTTTAGATGTAATTGTGACTGAGATTGTTGATCTAGCCAACAGCCAGAGTGCTAAGGCTAGCAAGCAAGGTAAATCGTTGATTTCTCAAGCTCGTTCCACCACCATGGTAGTGGTGCCTTTGGTGGTATTGTTTGCGATTGCGGTTGCTTATTGGTTGGCTAATTTGATCCGTAAACCTTTGGAACACACTCAGGCTCATATTTTGAAGCTGGCCGAGGGGGATTATAGTAAAACTATGCAGGGTAAATATTCGGGTGAGTTTGCTATTTTGGTGGCTGCGATTAACCGAATGATTGAACAGGCTCGGGATGTATTTAGCCAAATTCAGACAGCGGCACATCATCTTAGTGAAGTGTCTGAGCGTAACAACCAAGCCTCTAGCATGGTGAAAAGTAAATTAGACAAACAAACCGCAGAGCTTAGCAGTGTGGCTACTGCCGTCACTGAAATGGAATCGGCAATCAAAGAGGTCGCCGCTAATACTGAAAGCAGTAGAGAACTCTCGTTGGCGGTGGAAGATAATATTGATCAAGGCCAACAAGTGATGAACCAAAATATCGACATGATAGATAGTTTGGATGATGCACTGCAGAGTACCTCTGGTCAGGTTGATAAGTTAGCCGAGGCCAGCAAGCAAATTGGTTCAATTATTGAAGTGATTGATGGCATCGCCGAAAAAACCAATTTATTAGCTTTAAATGCGGCTATTGAGGCGGCTCGCGCTGGTGAGCAAGGACGAGGTTTTGCCGTGGTGGCCGATGAAGTGCGTAGCTTAGCCAGCCAAACCACTAAAAGTACCGAATCGGTGAGAGAAATGATTACCACTTTGCAACGCGAATCTAGCCAAGTGTTTGATGCGATGGCGGCCAGCCGCGAACAAATGAGTCAATCAAAAGTGTTAGCAGAGAAATCCCGCGAAGCCATCTTAACCATTCGCAATAACATGACCCAGATGCGAGAAATGACCGACCAGATTAGCGTGGCCGCTCAAGAGCAACATCATGTAGCCAGTGATGTGACCCGCAACGTGAATGTTATTGCCGAGGTGGCAGAGGATAACTTTGAGCAAATCGAGCGGGTAGCACAATCTAGTGAGGCTTTGCAGCAACAGGTAATTGATATCGAAGCTATGTTAAAACGCTTTATATTAAAGTAAATTAGCTAGACTTTATGTTGTTCTTGTTGGCGTTTCACTAGGGTTGAAATATGTTTAATTTGTCGCGTTTATTGAGTCCGAAAACCGAGCAGTTGGCTGCATTGGATTTAGGCAGTAATAGCTTCCATTTGATTATTGCCGATTGGCAAGATGGCGAGCTAAAAATTCGCGATAAAGTCAAAGAGATGGTGCGTTTAGGTTGGGGTTTACAAGATGACGGCAGTTTGGACGCTGCCGCTTGGAATCGAGCTCAAGCTTGTTTAGAACGCTTTGGCGAAAGGCTTAGAGAGTTTAAGCCCGGCAGCGTTCGGGTGGTGGGCACTAAAACCTTACGTAGCATCATCGATTCCGAGGCCTTCCTACAAGCCGCCGCACAACGCTTAGGCCATCCGGTCGAGGTAATTTCAGGTGAAGAAGAAGCCCGTTTAATCTACCTAGGTGTTGCCCATTATCAAGCACCGACCAATGGCCCGCGTTTAGTGGTGGATATCGGTGGTGGTAGTACTGAGTTGGCTTTAGGTGAAGGTATGGAGCTTAAGCTGAAAGAAAGCTTAGACATGGGCTGTGTCGCGATCACCAAGTTATTTTTCAAGAATGGACGGGTCAGTAAAAGTCGCTTGCAAAAAGCCAATGTGTATTGTTCCCAACAGTTATTTCCAGCTGTAGATGATTACCTAGAACATGGCTGGAAGGAATGTCTAGGCGCCTCGGGTACCATTAAAGCGGTGGCCAAGGTGTGCGCGGAAAACCAGTTCTGTGATGCCGATATTCAGCTAGCGGGCTTGGAAGCCATTCTTAATTGTTATCTTGAAGCGGGCGAATGTAATTTACCACTCAAAGGTCTTTCAGAAGAACGCCAACCAGTTTTTCTTGGTGGGGTTGTGGTATTACATGCGATTTTCCAAGCTTTAAATATCGACACCATGCATGCTGCCGAATCGGCCTTGCGTGAAGGTCTATTGTATGAACTGAAAGGGCGTTTAGAACATACGGATATTCGTCCTAGCAGCGTGCAACGTTTGGCAGAGCGTTACCATGTGGACAGCCAATTGAGTGAGCGGGTTGACAGTACTTGTCAGTTATTACTTAAGCAAGTGGCTGAGTCTTGGGACTTAGATGAGCTGGAAACCAGTAAGTTGCTCACTTGGGCCTCGCAATTGTTTTTAGTTGGCCTAGATGTAGCGCATAACGACTATCATAAACATGGTGCTTATATCGTTGAAAATGTTGACTTGGCGGGTTTCTCTAGGATTGAGCAACAACACTTAGCTGCCTTGGTATTGGCCCACCGTAAGCGTTTCCCAAACAAACAATTCCCTTTAGATAACAGCTTTTTGCTAAAAGTCTGCTTGATGTTGCGTTTGGCGGTGATCTTTAATCGCGGTAAGCGTCGTCAGGCCTTGCCTGAAATACAGTTTAGAGCTGCAGAACAGCAAATGAGTTTGTTGCTTGAGCAGCAGTGGCTACAAAATAATCCGTTAACTCGGGCGGATCTAGAGAACGAACAACAGTACTTAAGCCAAATCGATTATAACTTAGATATTATTGAGCTGTAGAGTTGTGCCAGTGAGCTTGGCAGCAATAAAGCGCTCACCCTTGTGGTGAGCGCTTATTGTTTTAGCGGTCGTTATTGGTCGCGCTAATTTTGTGAATCGCTAAGTCAGCGCCGTGGAATTCATCTTCTTCAGACAAACGCAGTCCGGCTACCGCATTCACTGCTCCGTAGACTATCACGCCACCCATTAAGGCGATGGCGATACCAACTAAGCTACCGATTAACTGGCTGACGAAAGAGACGCCGCCTAAGCCACCTAAAGCTTGGCTACCAAAGATACCGGCAGCAATACCCCCCCATACGCCACAGAGGCCGTGCAGTGGCCATACGCCTAATACATCATCGAGCTTGGAGTGTTGCTGTAACCAAGTAAATACCCATACGAATAGGGCTCCTGCAATGCCTCCGGTGACCAATGCGCCTAGTGGATGCATCAAGTCGGAACCGGCACACACTGCTACTAGGCCTGCTAAAGGACCGTTGTGCACGAAACCGGGGTCGTTGCGGCCAATCAGTAAGGCCACTATGGTTCCACCCACCATGGCCATTAGGGTATTTACCGCCACTAAACCGCTTATTCCATCCATGGTTTGGGCAGACATAACATTAAAGCCAAACCATCCTACGGTGAGTACCCATGCGCCTAAAGCGAGAAAGGGGATGTTAGAAGGGGCGAAGGCGACGCCAGGCTTACGGCCTTTACGCGCGCCCAAGATCTTAATCGCCACTAGCGCTAACCAGCCGCCCATGGCATGCACCACCACAGAGCCGGCAAAATCATGGAATGTCGCGCCAAATTGCGCTTCTAACCAAGCTTGAAAGCCGTAATTCCCATTCCAAATAATGCCTTCAAAGATCGGATAAACGAAACCAACGATGAGCGAAGAGGCGATCAGGAAGGGATAAAATTTGCCCCGTTCTGCGATACCGCCCGAAACGATCGCTGGAATAGCCGCGGCAAAGGTCAATAAGAAGAAAAACTTCACCAATTCGTAGCCATTGCCTTGGCTAAGAATTTCGGCGCTGTTAAAAAAGTGGTTACCGTAAGCTAAGTAGTAACCCACAATGAAGTAAGCCAAGCCAGAAAACGCAAAGTCGGTGATGATCTTCACTAAGGCGTTAACTTGGTTTTTGTGGCGAACCGTTCCTACTTCTAAAAAGGCAAAGCCCGCATGCATTGCCAGAACCATGATTGCGCCCAGCAGAATAAATAAAGTGTTCGCGCTTTGCGACAAAATGTCGATCGCTTCACTAATATTCTCCATTAAAAATACTCCCTAAGTGTCTTCTATTGGTTTTTAATGCGCCAAAAGTAAGCAAAGATCATACCTATTTTGCACCATAAGTTTTCAGGGTGGCACTAAGTTGATGCAAGATAAGGCGTTTAACTCGATGTTAACCTTATTTTTACATGATTTAGTGCTAGTTTGGTGCGATTTTAAACGTGGCTAGTTTGTGATTTTGTCCATTTTGGTGCGTTGTTGTGTTGTTTTGGTGCTTAGCCATCAGCCATCGGCGTAGTTTTATTGTTGGTAGCAATTCAGGATTTTTACTTTGGTTGGCGATTGCTGAGTGGCTCAGACGCATGTACTCATATGCGGGTCTATAGTTATAACAACTGTTAAGAGGAGGGCTTCATGGAGCAATGGCATGAGCTATATCGGGCTGAGAATTTACTAGAAGCAGCATTGTTGCAGGGCATGTTGGGTAATATTGGTATCGAAAGTCACATCGATGGGCAGTATTGTGCGGCCGCGGCAGGTGAGTTACCGATGGAAGTGATTCAAGTTAGCTTAAAGGTAAATTTATTTGCCTGGGAGCGAGCCAAGTTAGCCCTGAAAGATTATCAGCGTAATCAAAAACTTGAATGGACTTGCTTGGAGTGCGGAGAAATTAATCCCGGAAGCTTTGATTATTGCTGGTCCTGCCAGTGTGAAAACGTCCTCAAATAAGCGCGCGAAAGCTGCGCTTTTTATAGATTAATGGTATGCTTAAATAGTGTACAGCTAGGTTGTCCCTAGAAACAGTTTTACAGAAGGTGTGCTATGGCAATTTCGCAAGTTTCAACCACTACTGCTCCGTCTGACTTCTATATGGAGCAGGCCAAGAAGCGACAGGAAGAACAAGCTGAAAAATTAGCGTCCGGTAAGCGGATTAATTCAGCGGCTGATGATCCGGCTGGTTTACAAATTTCGGGTCGTTTAACCAGTGGGATTAATGCCGACGAAGCTTACAGTAATATTTATCAAAATCAGGTTAGCTTAAATAATATTCAGTCCGCTCAATTACAAGGCACCACTGAACTATTACAGCAAAACCAAACCTTGGTGGTGCAAAGCGGTAACGGTATTTATAATGCCGACGACATAGCAGCCTTACAAGCGCAAGTCGACGCCAATACCGCGGCGATTCCCAATGCGACAGAGCTAGGCGTCGATAGTATCGACTTAAACGATCCTGCTACGGCTCAAGCAGCCTTACAAGGTGCCCAGCAAACCACTGATGGCACGCAAGCTGAATTGGGCGCTTCAAGCAATGCCGCAGAGTCGGCCTTTCGCTCTACTCAGGCGGCTATAGAGGCCCAAAGTGCAGCGCGCTCACGCATTCTCGACACCAATTATGCTCAGTCTACCTCTCAGCAGGCGCAAAATGATGCCTTGTTGCAGAGCTCTATTCAGTCTTATCAACAGCAATTGGCAGCAAAAAATATCGATAGACTTATCTAGCTTGTTTTAACGCAATAAAGACGCGGTGGTCTGCTGATATAGTGACCACCGTTTTTTTTGTGGAGACAGCAATGAGTCAATCTATTCATGGACATAAAGTCATGGAACTGATGTTAGCGCAGGGTGGAAGCTACACTGCCGAATCCTTAGAACAGTTAATGAATGATACCTTTGGTGAAGCTAGTCGCTATCATACCTGTAGTCACAAGGATATGAATGCCAAGCAATTGATCGCGTTATTAAAAGAGCGCGGTAAGTTTGTTGAAGCCGAGCAAGGTTTTACCACATGTGAATCTAAAATTTGTTCACATCATTGATCTTCTGAAGGGGCATAATTGCCCCTTTTTGACGTTTTATCTCTGTTTGTTTTAGCTCACATCATCGATTTTTCTAAACCTCTTATCTCTCTAAATTCCCCCCATTATTTTACATTCCTGAACTTTTGTATTTTTTGTTCTTCATAGAGCTAAAACTCTAGTTTTAATAAGGTTTTAATTAGTAATTACCCTTGTGGTTTAATTACGCGGTGGTTAGCGGACTTAGGCGCTAGTGATTTCCACAAGCTAACTGTAGTTATTAGTTTTGTGTCTTATAGGGAGTTCCGAGAATGGATTGGGCAAAACGATTGAAAATAAGTCATAAAGTGAGCCTGCTTGCTGCGATAGCCGTGGTTGGTTTTGCCATTTACCTAGTCAATAACATGTTGGTGCAAAGAGACAGCCGCTACAGTATTGAGCAAATCCGCGACCAGTACTTTCCTGCCCTCGATACTGCTACTGGCTCTCAACATGCTTTATATAATATTGATCAATTATTGCAAACGGCAGTGACTACAGGAGATGAAGAGTCTCTTGAATTGGCTGATCTTCAATACCAATTGTTGAGTGATAAGCTTCAGCAATTACAAACCTTGTTACCCGATGCTGTTGCCGAGGTTAATCAGTTGGCGAGTTTGTTAGAGCAATACTACCCACGGGCAAGGGCCATCGCCTTGAGCTTGGTGGATGGCAGCGCCGATTTTTCTCGTTTACCAGCTCAAGCAGAGAGCTCTGCTGCTACTTTACAGCAATTAACAGCGGCTTTAGCTAGCCTCAGAAGTAATACCGAAAAAGCCTTTAATCAAACCATTGAGCGCACCATTGCCAGCTCGCGTAGTGCGGTTACGGCAGGGGTAGTTTTGGGCTCGGCCACCATTATTGTGGTGATTTTGGTGGGCATTATGACCACCCGCAGTATTGTTCACTCGATTGCGCAGGTAACCGATTCGTTACGGGAAATTGCCGAAGGTGAAGGTGACCTTACGGTGCGTATTGACTATCAAGGTAAAGATGAAATCGCGACCTTGGTGCATTGGTTTAATCAGTTCATCGGTAAGATGCAACGCAGTATTGCCACCACCAGCGAAACCGTTAAGGCTTTACAAGATGTATCATCTCGATTGATGGAAACCAGTCAGCACACGGCATCGAGTATTGACTCGCAGAACCAATCGGTGGCGGAAGTGAGCTCTGCTATTGAAGAAATGATCAACAGTGTCCACCACATTGCTGACTTTGCTTCGCAAGCTTCATCGGAAGCGTCTTCCGCTAATCTCAGTGCCCAACAAGGTCACCAAGTCGTAGAAAGCACGATTAAAGGAATTAATGATTTGGCTGAAGAAGTGAATAGCACGGCTCGGGCGATTAACCAGCTAGAGACATATACCGCTAATGTGGGGGTTATTTTGGATGCGATTCGAGGTATTGCCGATCAAACTAATTTATTAGCTTTAAACGCGGCTATTGAAGCTGCCAGAGCCGGAGAGCAAGGTAGAGGGTTTGCAGTAGTGGCTGATGAGGTAAGAACTTTAGCCTCGCGAACCCAAGACTCCACTCAGGAGATTCAGCAGGTTCTAGAAGAGCTGCAAAAGGGTTCTGGTTCGGCCGTAGAAGCGATGAACCGTGGCATCGAGCAAGCCGAACTGAGTGTGCAGCAGTCCGCGCAAGCAGGAAAATCGTTAATCGACATCACCGACAAAGTGGAGTCTATTCATGCTGTGAATGAGCAGATCGCAGCTGCGACCGAACAACAAACGACCACATCCGATTTAATTAATCACAGTGTCAATGACATTCAACAGATATCTCTCGCAGTGGCGAAAAGTTCTAGTGAAATAGACAAAGTCAGTGAGGATGTAAGGCAGGTAACGGCACGTCTAAGTGACGTAATCAGCCAATTTAAAGTCTAAAAATCAAAATAATAATAGGAGAAGCCCGATGGATTTAAGGGTGTGGCAAGCACTACCGCTGTGTTTATTAAGTGGCGCGGTAATGGCCGACGAGGTACTTGAACAAAGGGTTGAGCAACTCGAACAAGAAGTTCAAGTGCTCAGAGAACAAAATCAGCAAAACGCTTGGGATAAGATCAGGTTTAATGGTTTTTATAGCGTAGGGATTAACCAGTCAAATAATGAGCTTGGTTATGCAGACTCTTCAGAAGATTATGATTTTAATAATCTTACTTTAGTGGGTTTACAGGGTGACTTCGCTTTAGCTGATAGCACCAGCGTGACTGTTCAATTGGTCGCGCGTGGTAGTGACGATTTTAGTCCCAAAGTGGAATGGGCATATTTAAAACATACCTTCGATAACTACGTTACTTTGCGTGGCGGAAAACTGCGTTTACCCATGTATATGTACTCTGACTACTTAGAAGTGGGGTTTGCTCAGCCATGGGCTCGTCCACCAGTAGAAGTATATGGTTTTGTTCCTTTCAATTCTTTTGTGGGTGTGGATGCCAGTTATGACTTTGAATTGGATGACTCAACTTTGAGCCTGCAGGGTTTTTGGGGGCAATCCAAAGAAGATGGTACTAATTACGATGATATTTTAGGGGCTAACATATCATGGGCGGTCAATGACGTTACCTTACGTGCGGTGTATGGCGTGGCTAAAGTGACCCCAGCTAGCGATAATTACCCTAACCGCGGCGTATTAGCTGACAAAAATAAGGCTGATTTCTTAGGCGCAGGCTTTAGTTATGATGATGGTTCTTGGTTGCTGGTATCGGAATGGACTCGGGCCACGGTGGATGGTCAATACTCCGATGTAGATTCAGCCTATTTAACGCTAGGTTATCGTATTGATAAGTTCATGCCTTACGCTACCGTTGCAGGTATGAAAACTCAGGATGACGATGAACGTGAAGGTCAATTTACCTGTGTTGCTTTGTGTAATTCTGGTAACGACGTAGCAGCTCCTAGCGCTTGGATTTATGACGGTAAACGTCGCTCTTATTCCTTAGGTCTTCGTTATGACTTGTTATCTAATTTAGCGCTTAAGTTAGACGCCACTTATGTGGATGGTTTTGGTGATACAAATGCACTGTTAAGTAATAAGGTTAACGCGGCATTGACTGGTCAAAATTCAGCGGATAGCACCGTTGTTTACAGCATTGTATTTGATGGCGTATTTTAGGAGGGAGTCAAATGAAAAAAGTATTATTGGCCCTATGCCTGAGTAGTTTAAGCCTAGCCAGCGCTGCGGCCCCTGTGGTTATCGCTAACAGTGCCGGGCCTGATGCCTTGTCTCAAGCCGATGTTAAAAAGCTTTTTTTAGGCAAACTAAAGAAGTTACCAAATGGTGCAGAACCCTTGGTGATTGAATACAACGAGGGAGATGCGTTGCGAGCCAGCTTTCATGAGCTAGTATCCGGAAAAACTGAAGCACAATTGCAGGCATATTGGTCAAAGCTGATTTTTACCGGTAAAGCAAAACCACCACAAACGGTGGCGTCTGCTTCCGTTGCCGTAGCCCAAGTGTCCGCTAACGCCAATGCCATTGGCTATGTGGATGAAGCTGATGTTACTGGCGCGGTAAAAGTGGTATTTAAACCCTAAATATAGTTAAGTATCGAACAAGCCAGAGTGTTATGCTCTGGCTTTTTTATATCTTGTAAAAAACCACGAGTAAGAGAGTCAGTTAATGGATATGTTATCGGCAGCAGTGATGTTGTTTTTAATCATGGATCCGCTAGGCAATTTGCCGGTATTCCTCAGCATGGTGAAGCATCTCGATCCTAAGCGCCGACGCATCGTATTGTTACGTGAACTGGTATTTGCCTTGGTTGTGATGTTCTCCTTCTTGTTTGCTGGTGAGCAAATTCTCGGTTTCTTAAATCTGCGTCAAGAAGCGGTCAGTATTGCAGGCGGTGTGATTTTGTTTTTGATTGCCTTAAAAATGATCTTTCCTCAACCGGGTGGGGTGGCTGGTTTAGCTGCGGGTGAAGAGCCCTTTTTGGTACCAATGGCGATTCCGATGATTGCCGGTCCCTCGGTATTGGCTTCGTTAATGCTATTGGCTAATCAAGATGGAAGCCGAATGCTGGATTGGTCATTAGCCTTATTGGCGGCCTGGGGGATCAGTGTGGTGATTTTCCTCTTCAGTGGCATTTTATTGCGTTTGCTGGGGGAAAAAGGCCTAAAGGCAATGGAGCGATTGATGGGCATGTTGCTGATTATGTTGTCGGTACAAATGTTCCTAGATGGAATTGCGGATTATTGGTTATCCCTATAATCCACAAGCAGGCTAGTAGGGGTGGTTGATCCCTAGACGAAATACATTGTCATCACCGCTGCTGGCTATATCACCGCGCAGGACCACTCCTTCCATCATTATTCTCAGGCTGAGACCGAAGCTGTATTTCATATCGCTGTGCAGCGTGGCAAGATTATATTGCTCGGCCAC
Source organism: Agarivorans sp. (assembly GCF_050295395.1). Taxonomy (NCBI): domain Bacteria; kingdom Pseudomonadati; phylum Pseudomonadota; class Gammaproteobacteria; order Alteromonadales; family Alteromonadaceae; genus Agarivorans; species Agarivorans sp. Next base: position 2,299 of record NZ_JBNKPP010000071.1, on the reverse strand, counting down.
TCGGCCGGCTTCGGCAAAAGCGACCCAGTACCATGCGGGTACGTTGAACCAGTTCATCACTGGCACTTTAGGCAAAGGATTCCAATTGGGGGTAAAACGGTATTCCGCCGAGTAATAAATCATTGAACGGTCGTGAAAACGCGCCGCTTCATAGCCCTTTAACCTATCCATGCCACCTAAGCGCGAGCCAGCAAACCATGCCGGGCGGTGATAACGTGTTTGCCCATCATGTTGGCTACTACTATTCCAAGTTGGTGTATCTGAGGTAGCAAAACCCAGTGCTATTACTTGATTTTGAGCCCAAGAGCGACGCGGTAAATTAATATATTTGGCGGCCGAAAATTCCCAAAGAGACCAGACCGGGCGGCTATTGCCTCCCCAATCTCGAGTAATACTAAAGCGCTGGCGGCTGCCTCGAGTAGGGTTTTGATGGTAATTACGGTTGTCGTATTCCAGCTCTAAACGTAGTCCGGCAGATTTCGTCGCGTATTGGTAAGCATTATATTCACCAATGTCTTGCTGCCAAAAATACGGCTCTAACTGAACGATGGTTCGGCCACTGGTTAGAGGGTTCCAACTATCGCCACCGGCCTGATAGCCCTCTCGTACTTCACCCTTGCGCACTCTAAAGGTATGGATTGGTGAATCTTTACCGTGGCCGATTGGTAGTAAGTAACGAAACCGAAAGCGGTATTCTTGGCCTTGAGTATGACTATAAATACGATTATTGATGCTGGAATCGTTGCTACCCGCTGCTTGGTCGGAATAGTCTGGATTACCATTCACATACTGTGGATTGTGGGTGAAGTTAGTGCGGTATAGGGTGGTATCAAAAAATAGCCGCTCGGCAAAAGGTAGTTGGTAGTCACCGCTGTAAAGAAAGCCCATCCAGCTATTGTTGCTGGTGACGGTAGCGGTTGCTACCATGCTGGAACTGGCCTGAATATGTCCGGCTGCGCCGACTCCAACACCTACTCCCCAGTGTAAGTTTTCGGTGTAGTAGGCATAAGGTAAGATTTGAGTCCATGAGCCGCGGCGTTGGTGTTTGGCATCTTCTAAAATAGTGACATTCATTGCTGTACTGGCCAGACTTACACATCCCATGCTGGCACAAGCAAGCTGAATTAGCTTCACCTTTGTTTTTCCGACATGCGCTTATGGATCTGCCACATCGCAAAAAAGCCAAAGATTAAAATTTGTAACTTGTCGCCTTTTCTTAATACGCCTGCTTGTTGCAGGGTGCCAACTATGGCAAATAACTGCACCGCATGTAATAGCAGAAGAAAGCCGCCTACTAGCGGTAAGATCCAGTTATACGGCGCTACAAAAATAACCGGGCTGAGTAACATGGCTAGCCACATGGCGGCCATAAAGGCTTTTCCTATTTTAATAAACATCGTGCTTAACTCTTATTCAACTTGATATAAACGGTAATTAACTTGGCCGGCTTGCTTTTGTTTAATGCACTGCCAGTTGCTAGGTAAGCTTGGTTCACCACCTTCGTTTTCAAACTCCAGATAAACCAAGGCATTCGGCTTAAGCCAGCCATTTTGGTTTAACAACTCGCAGCTGGGCTGTAGCAAGTTTTTGCGAAAAGGCGGGTCGATAAACACCACATCGTAGGGTTCACTAGGGCGCTGATTTAACAGCTGTAAGGCGTCTTGGTTAATTAACTTGGCTTGTTCACTAGACAGTTCCAATAGTTGCAAGTTGGCCTTTAACTGTTTAGCTGCTGCGGCATCTTTTTCAACAAAAGTGGTAAAGGCCGCATAACGTGATAAAGCTTCAAAACCTAAGCCGCCACTGCCAGCAAATAAATCTAAGCAATGACTTTGGTTGAGGTAAGGGCTTAGCCAATTAAATACGGTTTCTTTAACTCGATCGGTGGTGGGGCGTAAACCCTCACTATTCAACACTTTGAGTTTTCTACCACGCCATTGACCGGCAATAATCCTTATCTGACCAGCGCCTTTACGAGGATTGTTAGTTTGATTTGTATGTTTTCTTGCGGAAAGCCGTGCCATTTACTTAGACCATTGAGAAACTATGTTAATATTCGAGCAATATTGATTGGACGTGGGCATTGTAACAGCCAACGTCGTTTACTGGTAAAAAGGTTTTGCAGTAATGGCAAAAAAGAAGGGCCTATTTTCTTGGTTTGGCCGAAATAAAAACAACGAACAGCAACAATCTAACGATCCTTCCGATCAAGTATCCACCGAGCAACAGGCGCGCGACTTAGCTCAGCAGGAGCAAGCGGAACGTGAAGCGCAAGCCGAACGTGAAGCGCAAGCCGAGC
>NZ_JBNKPP010000070.1:0-8296 GCF_050295395.1 Agarivorans sp. | reverse complement strand
TAGAGTCCAGAGGCAACACCGCGGGCATCTCCATACACCAACATTGCCGGTTGGCGCTGCAGCTAAAAGTCACACCACAATCTGGACAAGCGCGAGAGTGTTGTTGATTGTCTGTCATTACTGTTGCCCAAGGAGGAGCGGGTTTAGCTCTAGCTTAAGTGATTTTGGGCCAAGCTGCCAACGAGCCAAAATAAGCTTAGGCCATCGCTTGATGAATTTGTTGCCTAAACCAACTGTGGGCCGGGTCGTGATGATTACGATGGTGCCAAATTAGCGAATATTCAAAGGCTTCGCTATTAAAGGGCAGTTTAACAATGGCTAAGGGTCGTTGCTGCACCAATAACTGAGCAATCTTCTTTGGCAAGGTCAGAATAAAGCGTGTTTCACACAGCACTTGAATGGTGGCGTGATAGGACGAGGATTTAAATTGGATCTGACGCTGTAAACCTTGGCTGTGTAGGTAGTGGTCTATCTGTGAGTTTTTATCTGCCCCTGTTGTGACAATGGCGTGGGGATAGCGACAATAGTCTATGGCACTCGCCTGGCTGCAGCTTAAATACGGGTGTTGCTGGTGCATCAAACACACCAGTTTGTCGGTGCCTAAAGCGCTGGCATGTAGCTCGGTACTGTCTTTGGGAGGCAAGGTCATGCCTAAATCCACTTCGCCACTATGCAGCAATCGATAAGTGGTGTGATCCCAGTTGCATAGCTCAATGTTTAGTTGAGGTGCTTGTTGGTAAATGTCGCCAATCACCTTGGGGAGTAGGTGTTCACTCACATAGTCGGAAGTGGCGATGGTAAAGGTGCGCTGACAAAGGCTGGGTTCAAAACTTTGTTGATGTAACAGGCTTTCCACAGCATCTAATAGTGGGGCTACTTGGGCTTTCAGCTCTAAACCTTTAGGGGTGGCTTGCAAGTTGCCTTGTACGCGCACTAATAAGGGGTCACCGAATACTTGGCGTAATTTGGCTAGGTGTTTGCTCATGGCTGATTGGCTTAAATGCATTTTTTCAGCGGCCCGAGTAACGTTTTGCTCCTGCAATAAATAGTAGAGGGCGCTGAGTAGATTTAGGTTGATTTTTCCCAGTTGCATAATGTGCTCGTGTGTAGGCCTGTGCTTAGCTTACTTGGCTGTGAGCGCGCTGTATAGTTTGAATATCTTCGCTATTGATAAGTGTATGATTTAAATTTGCTTAATGGGCATTTATAACGTTTTCTCGTGGCCAAATGTCGATATTTCTTCATCTTGATTCATCCGTTTTTGATAAGTTTCGCTTAGCTCTCGAAAGTGAATTTTGGTAATGGTAAAACAAAAAAAAGTAATCTTTTGCCAATTTGCTGTGCCGCTATGATGAAAACGCTTACACAAGGTTTAATCAAGATGGACTTAAGGCGAAATAGCAATGCTTTCATATAAAAAATTATCTATTACTCAATTGATATTCGGCACATTTTCCTTGCTATGTTTGGTATTGCTGGTGATGGGGTTAGTGGCGTGGAAGCAAATGCAGAAAGCCGAAGCCACTATGGCCGATGTGACCGAGCAAGCTTTTCCTTTAATGGAGCACGCCAGCCAGTTATCGCGCAGTTTAACCGCGGTGGAGCGAGTACTCAATAATGCGATTCAAGAGCGCGATTTGCAGCGAGTTGAAACTTGGCTTGCCAGTTATCAGCAACGAGTACAGGAATATCAACAAACCGAAGCCGGAATGGCCACCTGGTTAAGCAATAATGGTGTAGAAAGCGAGCGTTTTTCGCTAGTTCAGCAACAAAACCAGTTGTTATTTAAGGATGCAGAAAAGCTTTTAGATCTGCATCAACTGGTTTTAGAAAGCGATAAGGTTTTAGCCGAGCGTACTGCAAGCTTTCAAGGTATTTCTTTGCGAATTAACTTGTTGTTGGGGCAGCTATTTGATGAAGACGACCCTAGCGTGCTTCGACTAATGTTAGAGGCAGTGGGTAACGATTTATCGACTATGCAGGTTGCCACGATTAACGTACTTAATTCTAGCGATCCCAATCAAGTCGCCGACGTGATTAAGAGTAATCGCGAAATGAAAGAGTATGTAAATGAAGACTTTAGTGAGTTTGCTCAAGCTAAGGAATTAGTGGGAGGCAAAAATAGCAATAAGGGCGAGCATGAGTTGGTGGCTCAGGTTCCATGGTTAGTTAATGAAGTCACCAGTGATGGGGGTTTATTGGGGGAATATCAGCGTTATTTAACAACTTTGCAGCAATTAATGGCGGTGAAGGAAGCGATTACCGAGCAATTGCAAACCGTGAATAATAACCTGAATCAACTGACCCAAGAGAGTCAGCAGTCCACGGGGCAGCAAATTTCCCAAGCCTCGGCTAGCATTTTGACGATGATCAGCAGCGGCGCAGTGGTGATTCCTCTAAGCATAATTTTTTGTTTCGTGATGGGCTTGAGCATTCAACGTTTGATTAAGGCACCATTGAAACAGCTTATCATTACACTTAAACGTTTGGCTGAAGGCGATTTAAGCCAACCTTGCCAATATCAAAGTGGTAACGAATTTGGCATGTTGAGCAAACAACTTAATCAAGTTATTGCCCAGCAACGCGATACTGTGACTATGTTGCGTAATAAGAGCGAAACCTTGGGGCAGGCCTCGTCGGTTAATCGCCAGCACGGTAAAGACATTATGAAGCAGTTGGACGAACAGCGTAGTCAATGTATTACGGTATCGGCTGCGATGACCGAGATGGAACAGGCGATTCAAGATGTGGCTCGTCGCGCCGAATCGGCGGCTCAGGGCATGCGTGAAATTAGTAATAGTACTCAAGATGGTGTGCAGCTAGCTGAACAAGCCTTGGCGAATAACCAAAGTCTTTCCGCCAACATTGCCAGCTCTACCGAGCGAGTGAAAAGTGTGAGTGAAAGTAGCAAGGCGATCTTTAGCATATTAGAAGTGATTGACGGCATTACTCAGCAAACTAACTTGCTGGCTTTAAATGCAGCCATTGAAGCGGCGCGAGCCGGTGAGCAGGGACGTGGTTTTGCGGTAGTAGCGGACGAAGTTCGCCAGTTGGCTCAGCGTACAGCATCATCCACCACAGAAATTCAAAATATGATTGGTGGCTTGCAACAAGACACCGAACTGGCAGTGAATGAGATTGAGCAGTGTAACCATAGCATGCAGTTGAACGCAGAAAATGTGCGCGCGATTAACCAGCAAATTGTTGAAATTAACCAGCACATCGAGCGCTTGTCTTTATTGAATGAAGAGATCAGCGTGGCAACCAGTCAACAGCAGACCACCAGTGAAGATGTTTCTTGCAGTATGGAGACCATATCTACTGCGGCGCAGAATAACTTAGCGGTGGTGACCGAGCTCAACCGATTAAGTGATGACTTAGAGTCGGTGGCTCAAGAGCAGGTTAACTTGGTTAACGGCTTTAAATTTGGCTAAAGCCTTGGTTAAACCGTACAACGCCACCCTAGGGTGGCGTTGTTGCTGTTATAAACCGTTAAGCAGTAAATGAGCGTTGAAAGCTTCAGCATTCATAAAGCCAGTAATTCGCGCTTGCTGTAGTTCCTCGCCTTGCGGATTAAATAGCAATAAGGTGGGCAAGCCTAATACCTGATAGTGGCTGAGCAACTTAATTGCGGTAGCGTTTGTCTGGGTGACATCGGCTTGAATCAGTACCATTTGTTGTAACTTAGCGGCTACTTCAGGTGCTTGAAAGGTTTCTTTTTCAAAGGCTTTACAAGCAGTGCACCAATCTGCGTAAAAGTCGACCAAAGCTGGCTTTCCTTGGGCCGAAGCTAGTGCTAACTGCTGCTGCATTTGTTCCAGATTGGCGACTTGAATAAACTCGCCTTGGGCTTGCTTCGCCTGTGGATTTAACCAAGGTAGCGCGGCCCAAGCCAAGCTCACGCTCATTATGGCTAACAGTAGCAACTGGCGTGCCGTTTGCCATGCGGTTAATTGGCTGAGGCGGTTTTGATGATAGTAGTAGCCGCAGCTGCCTAGTACTAATGCTAGCCAAAGCAGGCGAATCAACGACTCGGCTAAGAAACGCTCTAACATTACTATGGCGACGGCTAATAACATTACCCCGAAAAAGCTTTTTATATGGCCCATCCATACGCCTGCTTTGGGCAGAAGCTTGCCTCCACTGGCTCCTAGAATTAACAAGGGCAGCCCCATGCCAAGGCTTAGGCTATACAAGGTGAGGCCGCCTAGTGCTAGGTCGCCACTTTGCGCAACATAAATAAGTACCCCTGATAATGGGGCTGCGGTGCAGGGCGAGGCAACTAAGCCCGAAATCATGCCCATAATGGCCGCGCCAGAAACTGAGCCCGATTGTTGGCTATTACTTAAATTATTGAGCTTCTGTTGTAGGCTACTAGGTAGCTGCAGGTTATATAAGCCAAACATCGACAGTGCTAACACTACAAACAATAGCGCTAAGCCCCCCAAAATCAGCGGATGTTGCAAGGCTGCCTGAAATTGTAAACCGGCGCTGGCCACAACCAAACCCAAGGCGCTAAACGTAACAGCCATACCTTGTGCATAGGCTAGCGAGAGGGTGAAAGCGCGTTTGCCGCTAAGTTGCTGGCCTGCGCCAACTATGATGCCTGTGAGTATCGGGTACATAGGAAATACGCAAGGGGTAAAGGCCAAGCCAAGTCCCAATACAAAAAATAACAGTGTGTTTAGCCACAGTTGATTATTGGTCAGCCGTTCAGCTAACACCCATTGCTGGCTGCTAGGGATGGATTGCTGCTGGGGTGATAGTGTTTGCGGTTCTGCTGCGGCAACGGCTGGTTCTGCTGTTGTGCTAAGGTAGACGGGCTTTTGCTGAGGCGGGTAACACAAACCTGCCTTGGCGCAACCTTGGTAGCTGACCTGAATGTCACTGGCTTGAGCGAGTTGTTGTAGCGGCACACTAAATGACACATCCTGCGGATAGATTTGCACTTCGCCAAAATAAGGGTCGTTGTAGTTAATACCTTGCGGTAAGTATTGCGTGAGTTCGAGCGCTTGACCATCAAGGAGTAGCTGCATTTGCGCTTGATACAAATAGTAATTGGCGGCCACTCTCCAGCTTAAATGCAAAGCACCGTCTTGCTCAATAAAGTTGAATTCGAAAGCCTGATCGACGGGTAAGAATTGCTCCGCATTGCTACTGGGTTGGTTGTTATTTAGTCCAGGCAATTGCTCCAATAGGTTGTTTGCAAATACCGACAGGCTCCAACCGAGCGCAAATACTACTGTAAAGAATCGTTTAGCCATTTCAGGTAGTCACTCGCTCCTTGTTCAATTGGTAGTGCGATAAATTCAGGGCAATCGTACGGATGCTGTTGCTTAAAATAACATTGTAAAGCATGTAAATTGCGCAAATTGGTTTTAATTTGCAGCTGTACTTCCTTGCAAGACTCTATTTTTCCTTGCCAACAATAAATAGACCGGAGTTGCGGCAAAATATTAACACAGGCAGCAAGTTTTTTAACGACTAGTTGTTCTGCAAATTGCTGAGCGGAATCCAAGTCACTAAAAGTAGTGAGTACTAGGTAACAGGCGTTTTGCATGAGCATCTCCTTACACTGCGGCTTTGTTTTTAGTGTAGAAAGCCTGGCTAAAACTGCTAATCTGAAGGTTTAACCCTATATTGACTAAGACCTTTAAATTTGCACCCTGTGTCCCCATCTTTTAGGCTTAGGCAAGAAGCTGCACAGTTGCTTCTTCATGACCAAGAGGAACTACGCCTTGTTTTTATATGTATTTTTGTTGTTTGCTGGCTTGTCATATGCCGAGATCTACGTGTTGATCCAAGTGGGCAGTCAAGTTGGCGCACTGAGTGCGATAGCGCTTACTATTCTGACTGCGTTAGTTGGTGCATCTTTGGTGCGTAGTCAGGGCTTGCAAACGGCCTTTGACGCTCGCTCGGCAATGGAGCGAGGAGAGACGCCAGCTCAGCAAATGATTGAAGGATTAATGTTGGTGATAGCGGGAGCCATGCTGGTAATGCCGGGCTTTATTACCGACTTTTTTGGTTTGCTGATTTTACTCCCCCCATTACGAGCCTTACTTGCTACCAAGGTGCTTAAGTCACAAGCCTTAAAAATGCAATCGGTGCGTTTTCAAACACGCGGCCAAGGGCAAGTAAAAGACGCCAATCCGCCTAAACATGATGATGATACTCAGTCGGGTAAAACCATTGAAGGTGAGTTTGAAAGAAAAGATGATTAAAAAAAGAAGGGCGTTTCGCCCTTCTTTTTTTTCTTGGTATACGAGCTTAGTGCTTGTTAGTCACCACACGAGGGTTAGACCCCAAGGTGGTTGATAAGAAAAGATCAAACTCTTCAGAATGAAGGTGTGCCTCTGCTTCTTCTACACTGCCATGGAAAGGTAGGTAGACGGTTTTTTCTTTACTTAAAAGACCGCTCAAACGCTCAAATGCAATATAAATTTGTTGCATGATTTAGTTCTCCCACTGTAACGCTAGACTGGCGTAGCTTCTTGTTGCTTATATGTTGCAAGCTTGTTGCTATCTTCATCTAGTACGACCAGTGTTTGTGATCCTGCTCAAAATTTTGTCGCGTTTCAAGTGTTTTTTGTAAAATTTGCTACTGAAAATGTTTTCAACTTGACGCTAGTTAAATTTTTGAGACAAAAATCCGAAAAAAAATGTCATTTAGCCCTTGTGTGCAGATTTAACGCCCCCATCTTAATTTCAACATTAAAGCTTTGTAGCCCTTGGCTGCATTTTTTCAGACAAAACATGATTGTTTTATTTAAGGAGAGATAGCAATGAACATCCGTCCGTTGCATGACCGCGTTATCATCAAACGTAAAGACCAAGAAAGCAAATCTGCTGGTGGCATTGTGCTAACTGGCTCTGCTGCTGAAAAATCGACTCGTGGCGAAGTACTTGCCGTAGGTAAAGGTCGTCTGCTTGACAACGGTGAAGTCCGAGCCTTAGACGTAAAAGTTGGTGACACTGTTGTATTTAATGAAGGTTACGGTGTTAAAACTGAAAAAGTAGACGGCGAAGAAGTACTGATTATGTCTGAGTCAGACATTCTCGCAATTGTAGAATAATCTCCCTTTTTTCTCGTTAAGAAAAAGCTGAACAAATTTAGGAAATAAATCATGGCAGCAAAAGACGTATTATTTGGAAATGACTCACGCAGCAAAATGCTTGCGGGTGTAAACGTATTAGCAGATGCAGTTAAAGTAACTTTAGGCCCTAAAGGTCGTAACGTTGTATTAGACAAATCATTTGGTGCTCCAACCATCACTAAAGATGGTGTTTCTGTAGCGAAAGAGATCGAACTTGAAGACAAGTTTGAAAACATGGGCGCTCAAATGGTGAAAGAAGTTGCTTCTCAAGCCAACGACGCTGCTGGTGACGGTACTACTACTGCGACTGTACTTGCTCAAGCTATTGTAAATGAAGGCCTAAAAGCGGTTGCTGCGGGCATGAACCCAATGGATCTTAAACGTGGTATTGATAAAGCTGTTGTTGCCGCGGTAGAAGAACTAAAAGGTTTGTCTGTACCTTGTGCTGATACTAAAGCGATTGCTCAAGTAGGCACTATTTCTGCGAATGCCGATGTCACCGTGGGTAACATCATCGCTGAAGCAATGGAAAAAGTAGGTAAAGAAGGCGTTATTACCGTTGAGGAAGGCCAAGCGCTAACTGACGAGCTTGACGTTGTTGAAGGTATGCAGTTTGACCGCGGTTACCTATCTCCTTACTTCATCAATAACCAAGAGAATGGCACGGTTGAATTAGACAACCCTTTCATCCTGTTGGCTGACAAAAAAATCTCTAACATTCGCGAACTGCTACCTTTGCTAGAAGCCCTAGCTAAAGCAGGTAAGCCGCTATTGATTATTGCTGAAGATGTTGAAGGCGAAGCCCTAGCAACATTAGTAGTAAACAACATGCGTGGTATTGTTAAAGTGTCTGCGGTTAAAGCGCCTGGTTTTGGTGATCGTCGTAAAGCGATGCTGCAAGATATTGCTATTTTGACCAGCGGTACTGTTATTTCTGAAGAAGTAGGTTTAGAGCTTGAAAAAGCCACCTTAGAAGATTTAGGCAGCGCTAAGCGTGTGGTTATCTCTAAAGACAATACCACCATTATTGATGGCGTAGGCGAAGAAGCGGCGATTCAAGGTCGTGTTAGCCAAATCCGTCAACAAATCGAAGAAACTTCTTCTGATTATGACAAAGAAAAACTTCAAGAACGCGTGGCCAAATTAGCTGGCGGTGTAGCGGTAATTAAAGTAGGTGCTGCTACTGAAGTTGAAATGAAAGA
>NZ_JBNKPP010000069.1:0-21557 GCF_050295395.1 Agarivorans sp. | reverse complement strand
AGCAGAAATGTGTTTCACACCCACTTTGGCGTATTCTTCCTTCCAGATTTTGTCTAAACCATATTGGTTGAACAGTACTGGAACGTCTAAAGAATAACGGCAACCAAAGGGGAAGTAGCCGCCAAAGGTGGTCACTTCGGTAGGTGAGGCCATGGAGTCATCATCTGATTGCACCGCATCGATAATGCCTTTTTGCATGGCGCGGAATAGTTCTCCGGTAGGCACTAACTGATCGGCAAAATACAGCTCAATCTGCATTTCTTCACCGGCGATGCGGTTGAAGGCTTCAATGGCTGGTTTTACCACGTGCTCGGCCAAGGCTGGGCCTGCATAGGTTTGCATACGCCACTTGATTTTAGGGCTAGCAGCAAAGGTTTTGGCGGGAGCCAGCAAAGTACCTGCGGTTAATGCGGCTGCGCCTGTTAGAAACTTACGTCTTGAGTTCATAGTTATCCCTCCAATGGATATGGTTTGACGGAGCTCATTGCCCGCCGCGTTTTTTGCATTTCAAAATCGTTGAATAAATCCTTCATCACTTACTTCCCGTACACGTAGTCAGGTAACCAGAGCGCTAACTCGGGGAAAATCATAATTAGTACTAAGGCGGCGATCATAATGGCCACAAAGGGGCCGATAGAGCCGTAAATATCGCGCAGGCTGATTTCCGGCGGAGCCATGGCGCGCATTAAAAACAGGTTGTAACCAAAGGGTGGGGTTAAGTAGGCAATTTGGCAGGTCACGGTGTACAGCACGCCGTACCAAATTAGGTCAAAGCCTAGCGCGTTAACCAAGGGCACGTACAGTGGCGCAACAATCACCAACATCGCCGTGTCGTCGAGGAAGGTGCCCAGCAGTACAAACGATAGCTGCATTAGAATGATGATCATCCATGGGCTTAAACCTAGTTGCTCGGTAAATAGTTGCTCAATGGCTTTTACTGCACCAAGGCCGTCAAAGACCGAGCCAAAGCCCAAAGCAGCAAGAATGATCCACATAAACATGCAGGAGATGGCTAGGGTTTTACGCACTGAGTTTTCGAAGACGGTTTTAGTCAGGCGTTTTTTGAAAATGGCGGCTAAAAAGGCGGCCATTGCACCAATAGCCGAGCTTTCCACTAAGCTGGTCCAACCGTTAACAAAGGGCACCATCATCACCGCGAAGATCCCCAAGGGCAGTAGCCCGGCACCTAATAAACGCATTTTTTCGGCTTTGCTGATTTGTTGAAGCTCTTCTTTACTCAGGGTTGGCCCGAGGCTGGGATTGAGCTTGCAGCGAATTGCAATGTAGATGATAAACATCGCCGCCATAATTAAGCCTGGCACCACCCCGGCTAGCCAAAGTTGGCCTACGGGTTGGCGAGCAATCATCGCGTACAACACTAATACCACCGAGGGGGGCACTAAGATCCCCAGCGAAGAGCCCGCTTGAATCACCCCGGTGACCATTTTTTTGTCGTAATCGCGTTTTAATAATTCGGGTAAGGCAATGGTGGCACCAATGGCCATGCCAGCAACCGACAGGCCGTTCATCGCCGATACCAATACCATTAAGCCAATAGTACCGATGGCCAAGCCGCCGGGCATGGGGCCCATCCAGACATGGAACATGCGGTAAAGGTCGTCAGCAATTTTAGATTCAGACAAGATGTAACCCATGAAGATAAACATCGGCAGGGTTAGCATGGGATACCAAGTCATTAACTTGGTGGCAGCGGTGAAGGGGATTTCGACTCCGCCGGTGCCCCACAGCATCATAACGGCGATGGAAGCCACCGCACCAATAGCCGCAAATACCCGTTGACCGGTTGCCATTAGCAACATCATCAACGAGAACATCGTAATTGCGATCATACCGTAACTCATTTGATTTCTACTCCGCGAATAGTGGCAATATCTTTAATAAATTCTGAAATGGATTGGAGGATCATCAGGATGAATCCGGTACACATCACCGCCTTAATCGGCCAAATCAGTGGCCGCCAAGCGCTACGAGTGCGTTGGCCGTACTCCAGTGAATAAAATAGGCTTTCTAGGCCGCCATAAAGCAGCACTGCTAAGTAGAAAATAAGAAAGAAAACGGTGAAGGCGTCGACCCAAGCGCGCTTTTTCACCGACCATTCGCCGTAGAAGAGATCCATTCGTACGTTGGCTTTGAGTTGAATGGCGTAAGCGCCACCAACAATGTAGTAGGCCACCATCATGAATTGAGCAGACTCTAAGGTCCAAAGTGAGGGCATGAAAAAGGTTCTTGAAATGGAAGACCACATCAAAATCCCCACCATTACAAAGATTCCGTACATCATAAAGCGGCCTATTACGCGATTAAATTTATCGACGTATTTGACGTAGGCAACAATAAAACCGGGCATTAGCGTTCCTTAACTTGCATAGTGACTAACAGTCAGCGCTCCATTCAGCAGCGCTCTGTTGGCTAATCCTTTAGCGCAGGCTCCGATATTAATGGCATGATGGCCGCGAACTGGGCACTACATGTTTATCGGTACCTGCTTTACTGCGTAGCTTGTTTGGCTTTATAGCCGGCAAATGCTGTTGGTTCATTTCTTGCTCAGTTTTAAAGCAAACAGGCATTAGTAGGGGCAGCAAGGCTTGTTCCATAGCACTATCAAAAAACTGCAATGCCAAAAAGTATTTGTAAAACAATAATATAGTTACACTGTGCCCTGAGTTGGTTCAATCAAGAGCCAAGGATGAAAGAGATGGAGAAAGCGTGTTTGCACGATAATGAGTCATTGTTGTGTACTATTCACTCAAATGATGCAAATCATCAGGCCGAGAACTTGATTAACTGGCAGCAGCAGTTTGATCAACTCAGCCGAGGGCGCTTTGTTGGCCTAATTAATGAGATCCATTTCCCTAATATTCATGTATTTCGCGAAGACACCAGCCAGCAACTACGTCAGCAATGCCAAATTGAAGAAGGGAGCTTGTGGTTGGGTTTTAGTGCCGACAATAAAAATTGCCGTATAAACAATCAAGCCACCCGGAGCGAGCAGTTTTTATGTCGACCTGGGGGCCATGATTTTGAATTACTCACCCCAGAAAACTTTTCTATTTTTGGTTTGGTATTACATCGCAGCTGGCTAAACCAATGGTTGGAGCAGAATGATGAACTGGCCGATAATGCTTTCGATTGCTTGTATTTAGACGGGATAGCACCGCAACTCATCTTTTCTTTTCGCCGATATTTGTCGCTTCTGCTGCAGGCCGATGGCCAGCGTTGGAGTAGCTTAACCCAGCAACTGATTCTTAAAGACGCGGTATTTGAGCTATTGAGTTTAGCGCAAAATGCCCCAGTGGCTGCAATGGCTTTTGCGCAACGCCAGCGGCTGATGCAGCGAGTGAAAAGCTACCTACATGAAGCCGATTTGAGCGTTCCACTGACCATCGATGAAATCTGTGCGGCGGTGCATGTGAGCCGCCGAACCTTGCAATATGCATTTAGCGAGTGTTTAGGCATGTCGCCGAAGCACTATATTAAGGTAATCCGCTTAAACCAAATTCGACGAGCTTTATTACAAAGTGAGCAACAGCAGACCATTGCTGAAGTTGCCTTTGAGCATGGTTTCTTCCATTTAGGCCAGTTTGGCCAAGACTATAAAAATTTATTTGGTGAAAATCCGCAACAAACCCGTCATCGCTATCTTAGTCATAGCTAGTACTTTTTCATTTCGTTATAGCGGCCAAAATCCGGCATTCATTCTATAGATCTGCTGTTTAGCTGCTTGCAAACAGTTAGCCCAGCTATGCTGCGCTGATCGTTTCCTTTTGCATTGGCGTTCTATCTTTAATTTAAAGATGGTATTTGCGATCTATGATGTCCAGCCTAAGCGAGTGCTTTCTATACTATCAGTACTTACTGAGGTGAAATGGCAAATAGTAGATTGAGGAGTGAGCAGTAGATGAGGCGAGTTGCTTGTTGGGTGGTTTCTGTTTTCTCTTTGATAATTGTGCCCATGTATAACCTTGCTTGGGCTGAGCAAACCGCCGAGCCAGCTCGTCGTCAGATTGAATTAGCCACCATTGACTACCCTCCATTAATAGGGGATGGCAAGCGTCAAGATTTAATGAACGAGGTGAGCGATGCGGTTTTTCAGCTCTTGGATATCGAGGTGAGTTATAAGGTCTATCCTATGGCTCGAATTGCCCGAGCAGTGGCCTCTAACTCCATTGATGGGGCCTTAGGCAGCAGCGATTGGTTTTACCAGCATGAATTGGAAAACCCTGTCTATTTCATCACTTTTCATGATTTACGGATGAACTTTTTCTATTTGCAGCAGCGGTTTCCACGGGGACTCAAGTTCACTCGTTTAGAAGACTTGGGGGATTACAGTATTGGTTATTTGCGTGGTGGTTCGCTGCTGCCGATGTTTGCTAGGGCTAAACTTCAGCCTGATTTAGTGAGAAACCTCAGTCAAAACGTGCAAAAGGTCTATGCTGGGCGAGATGATATGTTTGCCGCTGTTGATATTGGCGGTTGGGCAAGCATTCGCGAACTGTATCCCAGTGAAGTTGAGAGCTTTGGGATGTCGGAGCAGGCTATTTTGATCATTAGCAGTAATCTTATTTTATCCCAACGTAATGCCGACTTAGTCCCCATGGTGGAGCAGGCCTTACAAACACTGATAGATCGCGGAGTATACCGAGCGATCGTTGAAAGGTACTATCCCAGCCCATTTCCTCGTTACATAGATGAATTTACTCAGCGTCCGGTAACTAGTTTTAGCTCCGAAGACCTCTCTTGGGAGTGAGCTAAATCTGCTTGATGAACAAGGCTGACGAGTTGTACGTAGCTAGCCGATATGCCATTTTTGTAAAATGAGGCCGCGTAGGGCTGAGTTTATGCTGGGCTAATGAAATACAGTAGCTAATGACAACTGCTACTTTGCGGGGTTGTTGTGATGGCAAATTTGGAGGCCTCGGTAACGCCTGAGACGAGCAGTTTGCTGCAAGCCAAGCCAGTGATTAACCTTTCGGCAGACCTTTTTAGTTGTTTTAGCTTTACTGGTTGTTTCATAGCCTCATTTAGTCAGCAAGCAACAGCCGTTGAATGAGTGTTTATCGCGCTAAAGGTAGGTAAGTTTTATCAGAGCGCAGATTTTACCAGTGAGCTGAATGGTGTATCTTAAGTAACCAGCCCTGTGAAGTTGGCCGTTGCAACTAGGAATGACTATTTCGCTTATGTCTCAAACTACTAAACAAACCGTCGTGCCTTGTTTGTTGCAAAGTTGGCACTTATCTGAGTCTGAGATTTACCACTGGTTACTTAAACAAAGTGGTGACCCACAGTTGAGCTTCGATTTATTGCAAGACACCTTTTTGCGGGCGCTGCAACAGCAAAAAAAATTTTGTGATATTCAGAATCAGCGCGCTTGGTTATTTCGAGTTGCGCATAATTTATTGCTCGATGCGTTGCGCCGCCAGCCTTTAAGCGTTGATATCACCAGTTATCAGCAGCTTGAAAGCCCCTTAAGTGATGGTTCAGCCGCTGTGGAAAGCCTTGCCCAATGTTTGCCTAAAGCGCTCACTAAACTAAGCCCCGCCGAGCAAGAAATTATTCGCCAGTGTGATTTGCTGGGGCTATCGCAGCAAGCTTTTGCTGACGCGCATCAGCTCAGCTTAAGCGCGGTAAAATCTCGAATTCAGCGCGCCAGAAAAAAGCTTAAACAGATCCTTCAGCAACAATGTCAAATTCGCTTTGACGAGCAGCAGCGGGTCTGTTGCTTCATAGCTAGTGACGCTTAGTTAAGTCCTCCTCGGCTCAGTTTGCTACTGGTTAGCAAAAAAATTTGCATCTATCTGCCTCCTGTTGCGTCTTATTTATAGAGGCTGGCATTGCTAGCGGGTTGAAGCATTTAAAGGGGTTGTAAATGTTACAGATTTTTACCGAACTAGCCGATTACTTGAGTTACCAGCTGCTGGGCTTGCAGCAAGGCACCAAGTGGGCCGATGCGGTGCATTTTTTCATTGAAGATACCAGTAAGATTATGGCCTTACTGATAGTCATGATTTATCTGGTGGCGTTAGTTAGAGCTTCCTTAAACGTAGAAAAGGTGCGTTATTATTTGGCCGGTAAACGGCGTATTGTTGGTTATGTCTCCGGTAGCTTTTTTGGTGCCGTTACTCCTTTTTGTTCTTGCTCTAGCATTCCGGTGTTCTTGGGCTTTACCTCGGCAGGTATTCCCTTGGGCATCACCATGGCCTTTCTCATCACGTCTCCACTGATAAACGAAGTGGCGGTGTTATTACTGTTTAGCTTGTTGGGTTGGAAATTCACGCTGATCTACCTGTTGTTGGGTAGCTTAATTGGTGTATTAAGCGGCTGGTTTCTGGATGTGATTGGGGCTGAACGTTGGCTACAGCCTTTGGCCTCTAAGGCTTTGGCCCGCAGCAAACTGCAGCCAAGTGAGCAACAAGGCGGGGTAGCCGAAACTAAACTCACAGTGACAATGCGCCATCAATTTGCCATCCAAGAAATGCAAGAGATTGTTAGTCGGGTATGGAAATGGGTATTTATTGGTGTCGGGGTGGGGGCTGGCCTGCATGGATTTGTGCCCGACGGTTGGATAGAGGCTTACTTGGGTGCGGGGCAGTGGTGGTCTGTGCCAGCCTCGGTATTGCTAGGAATTCCGTTGTATTCCAATGCCACCGGGGTGATTCCGATTATGGAAAGTTTGCTCACTAAAGGTTTACCAGTGGGAACTACTTTGGCTTTTTGTATGAGCACGGTGGCAGCCAGCGTACCGGAATTTGTGATGCTAAAGCAGGTGATGCAATGGCGTTTATTGGGCTTATTATTTGCCATGTTATTGCTGTCGTTTACGGTGATGGGTTGGGTACTTAATTCGCCTATTTGGTATTTTTAGGAGAACATGATGAAAGTATTTAAGGTATTAGGTTCGGGTTGTCGCAACTGCGTTAAAACCGCTGAACTCATTGAACAATTGGCTCAACAGCAAGGTATCGAAGTTAAAGTAGAAAAGGTGACTGACTTAGAGCGCATCATGGAATATCAAGTAATGTCGACACCGGGTGTGGTGATGGATGAGCAAGTAGTGCACAGCGGTGGAATCCCTAAAGCCGAGCAAGTGAACGATTGGTTAGTTAGTTAATACCGAGGTTTTGTACTTGCTGTTACTAGACTGAGTGGTAGAGCTGGTGGAGTTAACTCATCCTTGCTATTTGTGGTGATATTGTGGTTATTTTTACAGACTAGCTTGAACTCTCACCTAAGCTTGACTTAACTAAGTATGTGATTTGCAAATAGCATGGGTGACTTCACCTTAATAAGCGCTGTGGTTAGCGGCTGTTTGGCCGGAGGTTAGGATGACCGAACAAGAATTATTATCTCGGGTGAACGAGTTACCCAAAGTCCCCAGGGTGGTTCAGGAACTTGTTGGTATGTTGAGTGACCCGGATTGCGACTTTTCTAAATTGGCTCAAAAAATCTCCATGGACCAGGTGATTAGTGCCAAGGTTTTGCGTTTATCTAATTCCGCACACTTTGGCCGTAGTCGTACCATTGCCTCTATTCATGAAGCGGTGATTCGCCTCGGTTTGGCCCCCTTGAAAACCATGATAGTGGTATCTTGGTTAACTTCGGCCTTTCCCCGGGTTAAACACTTAGACATGGGCCAGTTTTGGAGTGATACTTTTGAAATAGCCAGTATCGCCAGTAAAATTGCCGAGAAAGTACGCATCGATGCTAATGAAATGTTTACTGCGGGGATCTTGCACAATATTGGCGATTTAATGGTGTATACCTTAGCACCTGAGCAGGCCTGTGAAATTGCCCGCCGGGTCGAAGAAGGGGAAGATCGTCAAGCGGTGCAGATGGAGTTGTTAGGCACAACGACTGCCAAACTAGGTAGCCAATTGGCGCGTTTGTGGAAGTTCCCAGCACGCTTGGTAGATACCATTGAGTACCATGCTAATCCTAAAGAGGCCAAGGTAGAACCACTGCGTGCCTTGGTGGTTAATTTTGCTTGTCAGTTGCATCGTGACTGGGATCAGCTAGAGAGTAAGGCTGCCAAAATTGATTACTTTGTTAGCCATACTAATTCTGGAGCGTTAATCCTGCCTTCCTCGTTTTATATCGCGATTGATGAAATTCGTGGCCAAGGGCGTGAAATGGCCAAGCAAATGGCTTGCTAAGGCTAAAAGCACTTATTGAGGGGCCTATTCTATGCTTTAATAGGCGCCGTAATATGTGAGTGGAAGCGCCTGTGAGTGAATCAAACGAAAAACGCCTGAATAAATACATTAGTGACTCTGGATTTTGTTCGCGTCGCGAAGCCGATAAGTTGATCGAGCAGCAGCGCGTGACGATTAATGGCCGCAAGCCCGAGTTAGGCACAAAAGTGCAAGTGGGTGATCAGGTAGCGGTAGATGGTAAACCGATCAACGCGGTAGCTAAGAATAAATCCGATCGCGTGTATATCGCTTATAACAAACCGGTAGGTATTACTAGCACTACCGAGCGTCACGTTAAGGGCAATATCATCGATGCCATAGGTCACAAGCAGCGTATTTTCCCTATTGGTCGTTTAGATAAACCTTCCGAAGGGCTTATTTTTCTTACCAGCGATGGTGACATCGTGAATAAAATTCTGCGTGCCGAAAATGCTCACGATAAAGAATATGTGGTGACCGTAGATAAGCCGTTGAGCGAACGCTTTGTTGAACGAATGTCGAAGGGAGTGCCGATTTTGGGCACGGTAACCAAACCCTGTAAGGTGAAAATCAACAGCAAGTTTGTTTTTACCATTATTTTAACCCAAGGTTTAAACCGGCAAATTCGTCGCATGTGTGAGTACTTGGGTTATGAAGTGCTGAAGTTGAAACGTACCCGCATTATGAATGTGAGCTTGGATAAGCTGCGCCCTGGTCAATGGCGTAACCTAACCGAGGCCGAAATGGCGGAAATTAACCAAGCGGTAGCTCACTCTAGTAAAACTGCGCCAGAGCAAGCTAAGCGAGTCGAGCAGAAAACTCAGCCACATAGCGAGTTGACCGCCAATACCAAAGTTAAGCCACGCTTTGATAACCCCAAGGCGAAACCCAGGGCCAAGCATCAGCCAGCCAAAGGGAAAAGCGCGCCCCAACGCACCTTAAAACTTAATAAAACTGCGCGTTAAACGTGTAGTGACTAGTCAAGATGATTGATAAACAAGCGCGACAATATTTACAAGAAATGGGCATCGATGTATGGATGCCCCGACAGAGTTCGCTTCGCCGGCCGCTGCAGGCTAAGCCTAGCTGGCCCTTGGTGTTGGTAATAGATGAGGCCGTGCTCAAGCAGCATTTTGCCCTATTTAAAGGTATTGTGGCAGCGATGCAGCTAGATTGGGCCGATATTCACCACTGCCCTGCGGCGCATTTCCCCGAAGACTTTCATGGTTGGGTTTTGTGGGCGGACCCTACACAAAACGCGCCTGAACATGCTCGTTTATTGGTTTGTGATCCCCAGCTTTTAGCCAGCGATCGCTCGGCTAAAAAGGCCTTATGGCAACAAATATGCACTCAGATCCTAACATCCAGTTAAGTCCTTTATCGCTGCTAGATGTGCCTTTAATGTTGGAGATAGAGCGGCAGGCTCATACTCATCCTTGGAGCCGTCAATTACTAGCCAGTAATTTTGGCGGCTTATACCGTAACTTGGGGTTGTGGCGGGGCCAGCAGCTACTGGGTTATATTATTTTACGGGTGGTGGCGGGTGAGGCTGAATTGATCAATGTGGCGGTCGCTCCCCAGCAGCAAGGTCAAGGTTTCGGCAAATGCTTAATCCAGGCGATGTTTAAACTTGCCCAAGAGCAGCAGTGGCAGCAAGTATTGTTAGAAGTACGAGAAAGTAACCTTAAGGCACAGCAGCTGTATCGGCAGTTTGGATTTTCTGAAATTGACCGGCGTAAGGGCTATTATCCTTGCCAGCAAAAGGGCCGAGAAGATGCGCTGATTATGCAATGTATTTGCTGCGAATAATCGTTAGCGCTTATGCTACGAGCAAAATGAAGTAAGGCTAGTTTTGCTCTTGGTCAGGCATTGCTGGAGTTGCCTGCCTAGCTAGCCGCGTGGCACTTAATAAAGATAAGCGAAAGCTGGCCGGTGACAAGGGCATAAAATTACCCTGTTGTAAGGTTTCTAGGGCCACCCAAATTTGCTGCATCTCTAATACCAAATAAGTTGAGACAGGATGCTCACCATCAAACATCACAAACAGCGAAGGGTAGGTTTTGAGCTTAAACTGAGCAGCGAACAGTTCGTGGTCACGATCAACATCGGCATTAACCTGCACTTTAACGTAGCGGCTCAGTAGCAGTTTCAGTTCTGGATTATTTAAGAAGTCTTCTTCAAAGGCGATACAACGTTGGCAAGCTTGGCGGCGTAAATAAAGCAGTACTGGTTTATCCGTGAGTTTTGATTCGCGAATTGCTTGGTGATAACCGGCAATATCGAATAACCAGCCATCTTCGGCGTGCACGCCACGCCCTTTTACGTGATAGATAAACATATAGCCAAGAGCCGCGCCACCCAAGGCGATAAGCACTAAAGTAAAAAAAACTTTCTTGATTAAATCAAAGCGCATTCGTGCTCTCTTGGTAGATTCTTTCATTAGCTATTGCACAGGGCTTGTTTAATTATCGGCCAACTCATCCTAAGCTTTAGTTTAGCTATAAATCAATAGTTTGCGCAGAAGAGGGGGGATTGTGGGCAACTGCGGGGAGACATCGGCCCCTCGTTAGAGGGGCTGGAAGTGATTTATTGAGAGAAGTCCAAACGGGTTAATTGCTCACCTAAGTAGGCTGTGTTGTTACCTGGTACAGGGTAGAGCTGTGAACTGCGGCTTTCGCCATCATCGTTATCCGCTAGGGCAATATTCCAATCGATGGTTTTGCCTTTTAAGCTGTCTACAGGCAGTTCGATGGCAAACTGCATGATTGTGCCGTCTTTGTTCCATTTAGCAATATGCTTACCAGGGAAGGTGTTTTTCTGGAAGTCTTGACCCACTATGCTTCTAAATTGAACAAATTTCTCGCCGATTTTTATGAAAATTTCAACATTGTCGGTTTGCCAATCATCACCGGTGGTTACTGTTTTGCTATCGTGACGGTGCACCACACCATACAAAGTGTTGCCAGAGTAAGCTACACGCCAGCTTCCACTAATAATGTCTTGGCTTGGTGGCGTTTGGTCTGCAGGATTTAGCTGGTTAAATGCAAACGGGTAGTGGTAAGCATTGGCCCATAGTGATGCATCAAATGCAGTATTGGCGTCTAAACCTTCTACTGGCTCAGCTTTAAAGCTCACTACCTGACCTTTTAGCTTGTCACTAATCTCAGTGTTTTGAGCGGTAAAGAATACTTCACCAAAGTCATGGCCTTGCCAACCGTTGTTAGTACCCGGTACCGGATACAATTGAGCGTGGCGACCCGCGTCTGGGCCTGCGTCGTTATCGGCTAACGCAATGTTAAAGCCTAATGTTGTGCCCGATAAAGTCGAGGTTTCCTTCGGTGTGATTGAGAATTCTAGAACCGTTCCGTCTTCACTCCAGTAGTTTTCAATATCCGCTTGGAAGGCGGTTGGAGCAAACTCTTCGCCGACTAAGGCGCGAATTTGCGCAAACTCCTCACCAAATCCGAGAAATACTTCAACCGAGTCGTTTTCCCATACTTGTGCTTGGTTAGTGATAACGGTTTTATCGTCTCTACGTTCAACACGACCATATAAGGTGTTGTTATCGTAAAGAAGCGCAAAGCGACCAGAAATATCGCTTTCAGCGGGTAGGGTTAAGTCTTTACCGCCTAACTGGTTGTATGCAAATGGGTAGAATACCGCATTAGTCCATTTTGCCGCGTCACCGTCTAGCGGCATAGGGCGTTTGGCTTGGTTGCTAATAAAGGCTTCAAAACGACGGCCTGCATCAGCTAATGGTGCCGGTGGCTCCCAATCAAACTTACCTTGGGCTTTATCGGTGAATACTTTGTTTACCGCTAGATAAGCTGGTTTAGGTTGGTATTGTTTGTCAAACATTAAGCCATGGTCGTAACCTTTAAACCAAGATGGGATCCAACTGTACTTGTCAGTAATACCCCAAGTCGTTAAAAAGTTTACGTTGTCATAATAAGCGCTGAGCCGAGCTAGTTCTTGATACATGTTAGCTTGTTGCTGCAACGCGCGGTCTGTTGCTTCACCTTGAATGCGCATGTCTACTTCAGTGAAGTGAAACTCTAGGCCTAGCTCTTTGATCCGCTCAATGTTAGCCGCAATGTCAGCCACGCGAGGCTGCACTCCTACAACTAAGTGAGCCTGAGTTCCTATGCCGTGAATAGGTACACCTTGCTGTTTGAGTTTTTTCACTAGGCGGTAGGCGGCATTCGCTTTAGGGCTTTTACCCTCGGTTGAGTAATCGTTGTAAACCAAAATGGCATCAGGGTCTGCTTTATGGGCGAACTCAAAGGCTTTTGCTATGTAGTCTTCACCTAAGGCTTGGTACCACAGGGTTGGGCGGAAACCTCCGTTATCATCTAAGGCTTCGTTTACCACATCCCAGTATTTCACCTTACCTTTGTAGTGGCTTACTACTGTGGTGATATGTTCTTCCATGATTTTTAGCATTTCTTGTTTAGAGAAGTCGCCATTTTCTAACCAATCAGGATTTTGAATATGCCAAATCAAGGCGTGACCTCGAACGGTCATGTGGTTGTTTTGCGCAAATTCAACCAGTTGGTCGGCTTTGTCAAAGGTAAACTGGCCGCGTTCAGGTTGCAGGTAGCTCCATTTCATTTCGTTTTCGGGGGTGAGTTGGTTGAACTCTCGCGCCAGCGTTTCGCTAAACTGCTTATCTTGTAGGTGGCGAGTCTCTAAGGCTGCGCCAAAATATTGCTGTTGCGGCTTAACCAGTTCACGCAAGGGGGTGGCCGACAGTGCGGTGCTGGCTAGCATTGTGCCTAATATAACTGTTTGTAACAGTCCGGTTTTCCTTAGCTGCATGCGCATTAGGCATACTCCTTTTAACGGTTGTTAATGTCTTGTAACAATACCTAGTTACGGCCTAATCTAGCACTGTGATAAATGGGAATATGATTACGAAAAAATACCCTTGTGAGCGGGCTCATATTGCTGTGGCAGAAAATGAAAATTGTTGAGCTGTATCAGTGTGGGTTTTGTTAAGTAGAACAGCAGGCTATAGAGTTTGATTGGCGCTAAGGTTTAATTTTCGCCTAGAAGGAGGGGGATTTTGGTGTGCCTATGCCGATTAAGCCAGTATAGTGATTTGTGTCACGATAATATTAAGGGGCTAACGTAGCTCGTGAGCTAAGCCCAAACATCACAACAAGGATGGACTGATGTTTAAAATTATTTGGAATCACCTCTGTATTAGTTTGGCTAATGCTTTACCCCGTTACCACTATTTCAACCAGCGTAGGCCCAAGCTATATCGTTTGGCCGGCTTAAATATTGAGTCGGGCGCGACTATTACCGGCCCACTGTCTTTACGTGTCGATACCACGAATAAAATTTACATAGGTAAAAACACTTATCTAAATAGCGAAACTCGCTTTGGTTGCCAAGACAGTAATATCAGAATTGGGGCCAATGTGCTGGTAGGGCCACGGGTTTCTTTTGAGTCCGCTAGCCATCAAGTGCGTTATGAAGAGGGGCTGGGCAGACCGCTGTTTACCAAAGAGATTGTGGTGAAAGATAAGGTATGGATTGGCGCGGGGGTGATCATCCTGCAAGGCGTTACCATTGAAGAAGGCGCAGTGGTGGCAGCAGGCGCAGTGGTTAATAAAGATGTGAAGAAAAATACCATTGTGGGCGGCATTCCTGCTCGCTACATCAAAGATGTGAGTTAATTGGTGTAATTCGGCAAATAACAAAAGAGCGCCGCCATGGCGCTCGTATATAACGGTTTAAGCTTAGATGCTTTAGGTGTTGAGGTATTGGCCATGAAAGGCTAAGTGTTCTTCAATAAAGCTTGAGATGAAGAAATAGCTGTGGTCATAGCCTGCTTGCATGCGAATGTTGATTTCACCGGGGTAGTTTTTGGCGGCTTCAACTAGGGTGTCGGTATGCAATTGCTCTAGCAAGAAGTTATCGGCATCGCCTTGATCCACCAATATGGGCAGCTGGCAGTCAGTTTGTTTGATTAACTCGCAGCTGTCGTAGGGCTTCCAAGTTTCTATATCATGACCTAAGTAAGCACTAAAGGCCTTTTGTCCCCACGGGCACTGCATAGGATTTACGATGGGGCTAAAGGCCGAAATAGAGCAGTATTGCTGAGGATTTTTCAATCCTATGCTTAATGCGCCGTGGCCGCCCATACTATGACCGGCAATGGCTTTGCGGCTAGACACCGGAAAGTTTGCTTCGATCAATTTGGGCAGTTCTTGGGTCACATAGTCATACATGCGGTAATGCTCAGCCCAAGGTGCTTGAGTGGCATTAAGGTAAAAACCGGCGCCTTGCCCTAAGTCGTAGTTATCGTCGTCGGCCACTTGCTCACCGCGCGGGCTGGTATCCATCGCCACTATGGCAATGCCCAGCTCTGCCGCCTTACGAAAAGCCCCAGCTTTTTGCATAAAGTTTTGATCGCTACAGGTAAGACCCGATAACCAATAAAGTACCGGTACCGGTTCGCCTTGGCGGGCATTGGGCGGCAAGAAAATCGCAAACTGCATGTCACACTGTAGGCTGCTTGAGTGATGCGAATACTGCTTGTGCCAACCTTGATAAACCTTATTCTGACTAATATTTTCAAGTGTCATAATTTACCTTTATCGAATTACCATGCTGCCCGCTAAAGCCGGCAGCACTATTCATTGATTGAGCTGAGAGCTTAGCGGTCCATGTGAATTACGCTACGAATACTCTTACCTTCGTGCATTAAATCAAAGGCGTGGTTAACCTCTTCCAAGCTCATGGTATGGGTAATGAATTCTTGTAAACCAAATTCACCGGCTAGGTAGCGTTCTACAATTTCAGGCAGCTCAGAGCGGCCTTTTACACCACCAAAGGCACTACCGCGCCACACTCGGCCGGTGACCAATTGGAAAGGACGGGTAGAGATTTCTTGACCGGCACCGGCAACACCAATAATCACCGATTCGCCCCAGCCTTTATGACAACATTCTAGGGCTTGGCGCATCACGTTCACATTACCAATACACTCAAAGGAGTAATCCACGCCGCCATCGGTCATTTCAACAATCACTTCTTGGATTGGCTTGTCTAGCTTTTGTGGGTTAACCAAGTCGGTAGCGCCCAATTGCTTGGCTAATTCAAATTTGCTCTCGTTAATATCAATACCGATGATGCGGCTAGCACCGGCCATACGTGCGCCGATAATCGCCGACAAACCAATCCCGCCTAAGCCAAAAATCGCCACGGTATCGCCTGCTTGTACCTTGGCAGTATTGAGTACCGCGCCCATGCCGGTGGTGACGCCACAACCTAACAAACAGACTTCTTCAAGCGGCGCTTGCTTGTTCACTTTGGCAAGAGAGATTTCTGGTAATACGGTGTATTCAGAGAAAGTCGAACAGCCCATGTAGTGGTAAATTGGCTCGCCGTTAATCGAGAAGCGGGTGGTGCCATCGGGCATTAAACCTTTACCTTGAGTTTCGCGCACTGCCTGACATAGGTTGGTTTTGCCTGACTTACAGAACTTACACTCACCACATTCGGCGGTGTAGAGCGGGATCACATGATCACCTACGGCAACGCTGGTGACACCTTCACCCACCATTTCTACGATGCCGCCACCTTCGTGGCCTAGAATGGCGGGGAATATACCTTCAGGATCATCACCAGAAAGGGTAAATGCGTCGGTATGACAAACGCCTGTGGCGACAATGCGTACCAATACTTCGCCTTTCTTTGGCAGTTCTACATCAACTTGTTCCATTTTTAATGGTTCACCGGCCGCCCACGCTACCGCTGCTTTAGATTTGATTGAGCTTTGCCCTGGTTGAATATTCAGTGCCATGTTTGATTCCTTAAGTCATCGTGTCTTGATTTAGCTTTAGTATAGTGGCTTCTCGGTGAATGATAATCTGCCAAATATGGAAAGGATTATTACTTATATGTAATAATTGGCGGCTCTACTGGCTTGCTATTACACAGGATTAGAGCATGGCGCATTGGGAAGGAGTAGCCGAGTTTGTTGAGGTGGCGCAAAGCCATAGCTTTACCAGTGCGGCTAAAAAACTGAAAACCTCGGTGGCTCAAGTAAGCCGCAGAGTATCGGCTTTAGAAGAGCGCTTAGCAGTAAAACTGCTTAATCGTACCACCCGTAAAGTCAGTTTAACCGAAGCCGGACTAGTCTATTTTCAGCAGTGTAAGCACTTAGTGGAAGGCCTTGAGTTGGCGAATATTGCGGTGACACAAATGCAGTCTCAGCCCAAGGGCTTACTTAAAGTTACCGCACCGGTCACCTATGGCGAACAAAAGCTCGCTCCCCTGTTTAACCAGTTTTTACAACTCTATCCACAGATTGATATGGAGCTTATCCTGAGCAACCAAAAGTTGGATTTAGTGGAGTCGGGAATTGATTTGGCGATCCGCTTGGGGCGGCTGGAAAATTCCACCATGATCGCCAGACAACTAGCCAGCCGGCAGGTTTACGTTTGCGCCAGTAAAGATTATTTACAGCGCTTTGGTGAGCCGCATACTTTGTCGGAGCTTAGCCAGCACCAATGCTTGTTGGGCTCTTTAGATCACTGGCATTTTCAGCAGGCGGGAAAATCCTTGTCGATCCGTGTTCACGGGCGCATAAAATGTAACAGTGGTTTTGCTCTGCGCGATGCGGCGCTGCGCGGTTTAGGTTTGGTGCAGTTGCCTGATTTTTACGTTGAAGAAGATCTGGCCAGTGGTGCTTTAATCGAGGTGTTAACTCAATTTAGAGAGCAGCGAGAAGGCATTTGGGCGCTGTATCCGCAAAACCGCAACTTATCGCCCAAGGTGCGCTTGCTGCTTGATTTTTTAGTTGAAAAACTCAGCGATGCTGAGCCCACCAGCTAAGGCCTAATGTGTAGCTTGGCTCTACCAATAAACAGGATTGCTGAAGGGCGCAACGCAACTTGGCCGCTGTTGAATAGGGCTTATAGGGGCGCTGTTAAGAGATAGCCCTTGCCAACCAAAGGGCATGGAGAGACGTAACGGTGCTTGAATCACTTGTTCTGAGAGCGGCGCAAAGCCGAATTTGCAATAATAGGCTGGGTCACCATAGGTGACCACCGTACTGACAGCACGCTGCTGCATTTGCTTTAGACCGCAGTTGATCAGAGCTTGGCCAATGCCTTGGCCTTGATGCTCGCTACTCACCGCCACCGGTGCCAGCATAAAAATCGGCTGTTCGGGTTTAAATAAGAGTTGAGTAAAGAAAATAGCCGCTACCAGCTGCTGGCCTTGATAAGTGCCAAAGCCAAACACCTGTTGTTGGTCGATAATGGCCGCGAGCTGCGCTGCCAACTGGCTAATGCCTTGTCCCTCTTGTGCATTTTCGGCGACGCTAAATACCTCGCCAAATAACTGGCTAATCTCGGCTTGTTGGCTACTGTCGAGTTGTTGATGTTGCATCGTGAATACTCTGCTGGGTTGGCATTGAAAGAGCTGAGGCTGCGATGGTTCTGCTGTTACTTAAACCATCGCTGCGTGGCGTGTTAGGCCTATGCGACTAGCTTAGCGCGATGCACTGTGGAGCGCTAGTTAAGCCTGGCTCTAGGCTGATTTGTTTGCGTCCTTTTGCCTTGCTGCGATATAGCAATTCGTCGGCGCGTTTATAGGCAGTATCAAAGCTTTCGTTGGCACATTGCCAAAGTGCGATGCCACCAGAGAGCGAAATGGCTTGCTGATTAAAGCCCAATAGCCGGGTCTGCAATTTTTCACTTAGCGTCGTTATATCGGTATTGCTCTGGCTAACATTGAGCAGCACCAAAAACTCTTCTCCTCCTACTCTAAGCAATAAGTCGTCTCGATTGTTTTTGAAGTTTCGCTTTAAATAGCTGGCGGTATGTACCAGCAAGGTATCACCAAACTCGTGGCCGTAGGTATCATTAAAGCTTTTGAAGTGGTCTAAATCTACCAAGGCCATTAAAAACTGAGTGTCGCTGTTTGCATGCTGTTTAATAAAAGTATTTAAGGCCGCGCGGTTATGTAAACCGGTGAGACTATCACGGGTATAGTTTCCTTCGTAAAAGCGAATTAGCTCAAACTGCTTTTCGTCACGAATGCCAATGCGGATGTTGCCATAGGCTGCGCTACGTTGTTCGCCCAGTAAGCGGTATACCGCTTCATATCCGGGTAGGCTAACTTTGACAAAGCGAACCTCATCGGAGGCCTTATCACAGATCTTTCCACGTTCGGTATAACATCGAAGCTTGGTTTGCTTGGTATTGGTAAAATCAGAGCTAAATAGAACGTTTAATTGCTGGTGATGCTGTTTAAAGCTGGCAAAGCCAGTATGTTTTAGGTGCTTAAGCGATTTACGATTCCAAATATGGCGTTGCAGCAAGGATATATTGGAGCGCCATAACAGGAGTAATAGGCAGAGTAACGGTAGCAAATACCAGCGTAGGCGCAGTGGAGCGTAACTTAAGCCTGTGTTGTTTATTTCCTCAAGATAAGTGCTTATGTATTGGTGCGCAGAAGAGGAAGCTAGTTGCAAAAAATAAGGGTTAGCTTGGGTCTGTGGGGAGTCGTCAGGCAATAAACTGGTTTTGACATAGAGTTTGCGAATGATGCCGTCTTTATGAAAATACAGGTCGTTGTCTTCCATTAAAAACTCTCGGTACGCCGCTTTATTTGCATAATCAAGCGGAAAGCTGCCGCTGGTCATGAGGTAGTCATGGCCGTCTACCGAGTCCATAAATTGATAAGCAATGTAAACCCCGTCTAAAACTCCTGAGCTGCGCAAAGTTTGCATGGCTAACAGGTTATGACACAAGGGTTCGGCCACCTGCTTGTATTGGATTTTCTCGGCAAAATCGAGCACCCGCAAGCGAGTACCATTTTCCACCAAGGAACAGGATCCTTGCAGGTTAATATGTACTACCACGCCAGCCGAATCTCTAAATTGCAGTGCTTCGAGAGTATCAATCACTCGCAGTTGACGACTAAGTTGTTTAAGCTTGCTATTTATCTGATACTTGGCCATAAAGTAGG
Source organism: Agarivorans sp. (assembly GCF_050295395.1). Classification (NCBI taxonomy): domain Bacteria; kingdom Pseudomonadati; phylum Pseudomonadota; class Gammaproteobacteria; order Alteromonadales; family Alteromonadaceae; genus Agarivorans; species Agarivorans sp. The sequence continues at coordinate 2,376 of NZ_JBNKPP010000069.1, read as the reverse complement.
CTCCCAGATGCAGGCTAAGCAAGATACTCATTAGCATAGCTATCACTAAGTAGTGCTTTCTAAACAGCAGGTTTTTCATTGCAGTTCTCCCCAAGTTGCTTGCTTAGAGTTGAGTTGTATCGCTTGTGGGCGGTAAAACCAATAGCCTTGAAAATAGTGTTTAGACGGCAAGCCTTGGATATTTTTTAGTGCGGCTAAGTCGCTGGCGTGCTCGATGTTTTCTATTACCAAGATTTGGCCATCGTGTAGTGGTTTGCGGCGCAAAAATGTTTGAAGTTGCAATCGTTGATTAGCACTGACGGGGCGAATGATTTTGACATAGTTAAATACATTCAGTTCAAAGCTTCGTTTATCGCCGCGCTGGCTATAGATATCGTAATCATCGAGAGCCAGACCAATACCTTCGGCTTTGAGTGCCAATAAACCTGCTTCACTGGCTAAACAAGGGCCGCAGTAAAGGCGTTCGGTGACTTCAATGTTTAGTTCACACTGATATTGTTTTAGCTGCTGATGTAAGTGGGTCAATTTAGCTAGCGCGCTAGAGTCACACAGAGTGTTAGGCTCAATATTGACGAATAACTTGCTGATGAGTGTTTGCTGGGCTCTTAACTCGGTATAGCAAAGCAAGGCATCAATAAATACTTGGCTAGAGAAGAACTCAGTTGGTTTAATCGCAGCAGAATACTGGCCGTTGTAGAGTATTTCTTCCGCGACGGGTTGATGCCATTGATTAACAATTTTTTGAGTTTTAAATCCCATTGTTAGCTGTGGGAATGAAGCTATTTTCCAACTGTCTGCACGTTTACACGATAACACTGTTATGTCCTCTGGTTAGGTTCATTCTCCTTTATGTTTAATTTTCCGCTGCTACCTGCTGCTGGCTAAAACTTACTTGATGCATCAATACACTTGTCGATGGTGGTGGCTTTAGACAAGGATGAGCTCGATACGAGGGCAATTTAGCCCTAACTGCCACGCCCTAACAGGGCATTATGTTTTTTTTAGTAAGCAGCCTTGCCTAGTAGGGGGAGCTTTTTTCTTCAGAACTGGACAAAAACAAATAGCTTTCATTATGTTAAGTTATTCTTGGGTAAGCAAAGGACTTGGAGAATGGAGATGGATTTTGCGGTGCAGATAAGATGCTATCGCGAGCAAGCAGGCTTAAGTCAGGAAGCTCTCGCTCAACAACTGTCCGAGTTAATGCCTCGTAAGCCGAGCATCGATGTAGGTACAATTAGCCGCTGGGAGCGTCAAGCGAGTGTGCCCAGTTTACGTAATCAGTTGTACATTTTACGTAAACTGGCAATCCCCATTGTTGCCAGTCGCTTCCAGCCTGAAGGTGCTAATGAAGCCGCCAAACAACTATTACAGACTCGTTTTAATCGTTTTTCCGGCTTGGGCGATGTGCCTTATCGACAAACCAAACCTCGATTTTATCTGGAAGAATCTCGCGCCATTGATGACTTTCTTAATGACACGACGATGTTGCAAGCCAGCCATCTAATGCGGCCTAGTGGCATAGCCGTTGATGAATTACGCAGCCTGCTTAAGCAGCTGAGTGGTATAGAGGTTTATGTTTTACGTTTTTATCAAACTCAGCAGATGGTCGGCCATCTAGCCTATGCCGTGGCTGATACATTGAAAATGCAACAGCTTTTGGAGCACTACCATAAAGTTAAGTTGCATGACTTTTTTGCTGCCGAAAGCCAAGGCCGTGTGTTGCTGAACTTTAGTGCCTACCTAAGTGATTTGGCACTTTATTTGTTTTGTGCGCGGCGTTTAATCGGCCTCATTGAGGCAGACCATAGCATTGACTGGTGTTTATCATATTCGTCGATCAACGAGGACTGGCAGGTTTATAAGCAGCTGGGGGCTAAGGTGTTATTACGCGGCAATCCAAAAGATAGCGGGGGTATTCGGATGGGTAAAGGGCGCTATAGCGCCGTTCTTTGTGGTTTAGACAGTGCTAGCGTATTGGCTTCGCCCTTGTCCGCTATTTCTAAACAAGATATCGCTGCATTGGCAGACTTTGAACTGTGATGACACTGCAGAGAACTTATCGATTAACTAAGCTTATTTATTTGATATGTCGCTGCTTTGCTCCGTGCTAGCCGCCTCTTCTTCGGCTTGCTGGGCGGCGCGCTCAGCCTTGGATATGTAACGAGGTTTGTTACTTTTATTGTTTTTGGCGTTGGCTTTTTTCGCTTTTTTCTTCAGCGTTTCGTTTATTTTCTTTTTGCGATTCACTGGCGCTTCCTAATCGGTGGGACAGGCTTTATTGTAGCAAACTGTGGTGGCAACATCTCTGGTTTCGTAAAGTAAATGGCGTTGTGGCTAAGGCTTAGCTGGGCGCTTTCTTTCGTGTTTACTCTGCTG
>NZ_JBNKPP010000068.1:0-7548 GCF_050295395.1 Agarivorans sp. | reverse complement strand
CTTAATCATGGTATTTGGTGCGGTGATGCCGGCCTTTACTGGCCTTGCCAACTGGTTAATTCCGATGATGATCGGCGCGCCCGATATGGCGCTACCACGCATGAATAACTGGAGCTTTTGGATCCTCCCCTTTGCTTTTAGCATGTTATTGGCCTCACTGTTTATGGAAGGTGGCGGCCCTAACTTCGGTTGGACTTTCTACGCTCCGCTATCCACCAAATACAGCCCCGACAGTACCGCTTTGTTTGTGTTTGCCATTCACATCATGGGCATAAGCTCGATCATGGGCGCAATTAACGTGATAGTGACCATTATGAACTTGCGGGCTCCCGGTATGACTTACATGAAGCTGCCATTGTTTGTCTGGACTTGGTTTATCACTGCGTTTTTGTTAATTGCGGTAATGCCAGTATTGGCAGGGGCGGTGACCATGGTGCTCACCGACAAGTATTTTGGCACCTCGTTTTTTGATGCGGCGGGAGGAGGCGACCCGGTCTTGTTCCAGCATATTTTCTGGTTCTTTGGCCATCCCGAAGTGTACATCATGATTTTGCCGTCTTTTGGCATTATCTCGGCGATTATTCCGGCCTTTTCACGTAAGAAGCTGTTTGGTTATTCGTCGATGGTCTACGCCACCGCGTCGATTGCCGGCTTGAGCTTTTTAGTTTGGGCGCATCACATGTTTACTACCGGCATGCCAGTTCAGGCCGAGTTGTTTTTCATGTATTGCACCATGCTGATCTCGGTGCCCACTGGGGTGAAGGTATTCAACTGGGTGGCCACCATGTGGCGCGGTTCGATTACCTTTGAAACGCCGATGTTGTTCGCCATAGCCTTCATCGTTTTGTTCACCATTGGCGGCTTCTCTGGCTTGATGCTGGCGATAACGCCGGTGGATTTTCAGTATCACGATACCTATTTTGTGGTGGCGCACTTCCACTATGTACTAGTCACCGGCGCGGTATTCTCGATTATGGCGGCCGCCTATTACTGGCTACCCAAGTGGACCGGCAAAATGTATGACGAAGGGCTAGGGCGCTTGCACTTCTGGTGCTCGCTAATTTCGGTGAATGTGCTGTTCTTCCCGATGCACTTCTTGGGCTTGAGTGGTATGCCGCGGCGTATTCCCGACTATGCGCTGCAATTTGCCGATGTAAATGCGATTGTGAGTATTGGCGGCTTCGCCTTTGGCCTATCGCAGTTCATCTTCTTGTACATGGTGATCAAGTGCATTCGCAGTGGCGAGCCTGCCCCAGCGAAACCTTGGGAGGGCTCAGAAGGCTTAGAGTGGGATGCCTTGCCTTCTCCTGCTCCTTATCACAGCTTTTCCACGCCACCAGAGGTGAAATAACATGGTTGGCCATCGTCGCTTGGTGCTAAGGCTACTGCTGGTGGTGGTGGCCATGTTTGGTTTTGGTTTCGCCTTGGTGCCTTTGTATGACGTATTTTGCCAGGTCACCGGGATTAACGGCAAAACCGCCAAACAAGCCAGCGAAGCCAGCCTTGGTGTAGACCAACAGCGTAGCATTACCGTGGAGTTTATTAGCTATGTGCCGCGCGCACTTAATTGGCAATTTGGCCCGCAGCAAAGCCATGTAACAGTGCACCCCGGCGAAACCCTAAAAGTTAACTTTAGTGCCAGCAATCTAAGCGGCCAGCGTGGCACCGTGCAGGCTGTGCCCTCGGTAAGCCCCGGTTTGGCGGCCAATCATTTACAAAAGGTGAGCTGTTTCTGTTTCGAGCAGCAAACGCTGGACCCGGGTCAGCAGCAAGAGATGCCCTTGTTGTTTTACGTAGACCCAGCGTTACCTAAAGACATTACCACTTTAACCTTGGCTTATACCTTATTTGCTGTAGAGGAACAGCCAGTTGATAAGAACACAGCAACAGCACAGTTAAGTGCTAATGGAGAGCTGAGCAATGACGCAGCCTTATGAAAAATATTACGTACCCGCTCAAAGTATTTGGCCAATTGTGGGCGCAGTGGGTTTATTCCTTATCGCCATGGGTGCGGGTTTAAGCGTACAACAAATTGATAGTGAGCAAAGCTACGGCCTGTGGATTTTGTCCTGCGGCTTCGTGGTGATAGTCAGCATGATGTTTGGCTGGTTTGGCAATGTGATCCAAGAAAGCATGGATGGCCTATACAGCGCGCAAATGGATCGCTCGTTTCGCCAAGGCATGAGTTGGTTCATTTTCTCTGAAGTCATGTTTTTTGGCGCCTTCTTTGGCGCACTGTTTTATGCACGGATGATCGCCGTGCCTTGGCTGGGGGGCGCGGGTAACAATGAAATGACCGGCATGGTGCTTTGGCCAGAGTTTGAAGCGGTGTGGCCCTTAGTAAAAACGCCCGCAGGCACTACCACCGAAGCTATGGGCTGGTACGGTTTGCCCTTATTGAATACGCTGATTTTGGTGGTTTCTTCGATTACTTTGCACTTTGCCCACGTGAGTTTGGAAAAGGAACGTCGCAGTGCGCTTAAGTTGTGGCTAGCCATCACCCTGGTATTGGGCTTCTCCTTTCTGTTTTTTCAAGTGGAAGAATATGTACATGCCTATCAGGAAATGGGGCTGCGTTTAGATTCCGGTATTTATGGCAATACCTTCTTCTTGCTCACCGGCTTTCATGGCCTGCATGTGACGCTAGGAGCGGTGATGCTCAGCATTATGTTTTTGCGGATCTTGAAGGGGCACTTCAGTGCCGATAAGCACTTTGGCTTTATGGCTTCTAGTTGGTATTGGCACTTTGTAGACGTGGTGTGGTTGTGTCTGTTTGTGTTTGTTTATGTGCTGTAGCCCGCCGCGCTTAATAGGGGCGAGGGTTGGGTTGAATAAAGCCCAGTGCCATGGCAGCGAGGATCAGCAAAATCACTAAACAGCTAAAGATAAGTCGGCGACCCAGATAGTAGCTCATTGGCTTGTCGCCGCCTTTAAGCATCACCCGTAGCGCAAACAACATATTGGCAAAAACAAATAGGATTAACACGGCGAGCAGTATTTTTATGGCCATAGCGAAAACCTCACAATGTATTGATAGAAAGCCAGTTTCATACCGCTTATGGCTGTTTGTGTTGCTAATGGTTGCCTTGATAGCGCTAATGGTCAAGCTTTCATTGTGGCAATGGCAACGGGCTGAGCAAAAACAGCAATTGCTTGAGCAATATCTACAGCAATCGCAGCAACAAAGCAGTTTACAGGTAGCCTTGAGCGAAGGGCCCAAAGCCTTTCAACGAATTAAGGTGAGCCAGATCCAAGCCTTAAACCAACTGCTGTGGCTAGACAATCAAATCCAAAACGGCCGAGTGGGTTACGACGTATTTACGCTGGCGGCCACCCCGCAGGGGAAGGTATTGGTGCGTTTAGGCTGGCAGGCGGCGCCCATGTCTCGTGGGCAATTACCGGAAGCGCCGAGTACTGACAATTTGCCGCAGCAGTACCGGCTTCGCCAAATTAGTCACAGCTTACTGTTAGATAAACAACATTGGTTAGAGAGCTTGCCGCAGGGCTTACGGGTGCAGCAAATTGACCTTGCCGGTTTAGCCGCTCATTGGCAGATAGAACTGTTACCCTTTGTTTTAGATAGCCAGTTGCAGTTTAGTTCCGAACAATTGGTGGCGATGCCGCCGCAGAAGCATCAGGCCTATGCGCTGCAATGGTTATTGATGGCCATAGTAGCCAGCGGCTTAACCATTTATTTCTGTTGGCGTAGTCGCAATAAGGAGAGTGCATGAAGAGTCAGCAAAAAACCATGGCCTTATTGGCGGCGACCTTTTTACTGCCACTGTTATTGGCCTGGTTAGTGCTAAAGCTGGATTGGTATCAGCCGGGCGCCTTAAGCCATGGTCAGTGGCTTGAGCCGCCATTGCAATTAGATAATTACCCACAGGGCAAGTGGTCGATAGCCCAAGTGGTGGATGGTGAATGCACGGCGCTGTGTCAGCAGAATCTTGCCAAGTTAAATAATGCTTGGCTGGCGCTGGGCATTGCCAAACAAAAAACTTTGCGGGTGGCCTTAACTCCGGCAAAGGAGCCCGAGCTACTTAGTGAAGCCTCACTCACGCAACTTAGCTTGAGCAATAGCCAACAATTTAGTGCTTATAGCCAGCAGTGGTTGCTGGTAGACCCCACCGGATGGGTGATTTTGGCTTATCAGCCAAGCTTGGGCGATGAGCAGATTAAAGGGCTGATCACCGACTTAAAAAAATTAATTAAAAACTCTCGGTTTCAATAGCGAACAAGGGATGGATATGCAAAAAGGATTAGTCGCGGCCATTTTACTTGCCATAGTGGTGATAGGTTTAGGTGCTTATACCCGTTTAACCGATGCTGGTTTAGGTTGCCCAGACTGGCCGGGTTGTTATGGTCGTTTGGCGGTGCCACAACAGGCCGAGCATATTGAACATGCCGCCAAAGCGTTTCCCGAACGCCCCTTAGTACCACACAAGGCTTGGAATGAAATGATTCACCGCTACTTTGCTGGCAGTTTGGGCCTGCTGGTGGTGGGGCTAGCGGTAGTGGCGTTTCGCCGTAAACAGCAGCGTTTGCTGGCCGCAGCGGCAGTGCTGTTAATTGTTTTTCAGGCTACCTTAGGCATGTTAACGGTGACGCTAAATTTAATGCCTTTGGTGGTCATGGGCCATTTGTTGGGTGGCTTTGCCATGTTGGCCTTATTGTTTAGCTGGTGGCTGTTGCAGCGGCGGCCCTTGCAAGCTACCCAACAAGCTGCACCTTGGTTGTGGGGCGGTTTAGCGGTATTGCTGCTGCAAATTGCCCTAGGAGGATGGACCTCGGCTAATTACTCGGCAATTGCTTGTCAGGGACTGCCTTTGTGTCATGAGCCATGGACTGAAAACTACCGCTTAGATGCCTTTCATCCGCTACCGGAACCGCATAGCGAAGGCTATGAATTTGGCGTATTGGAGCATCAACAGCGCCAAACCATTCATGTTACCCATCGTATATGGGCGGGTTTTACCGCCGTGTATTTATTGTTGTTGGCGTTAAGCCATATCCAGCGTCGCCATAGCAGTATTCAACGGGCGCGCGCTTCGTGGATGTTGCTACTGTTGTTCTGCCAGTTGGCCTTGGGCGTGGCAAACGTACTATGGCAAGTACCGCTGGCAGTGGCGGTGGCCCACAATTTAGGTGCGGCCTTGTTGTTATTAGCGATGGTAAGTTTAGTGTTAGCCCACTATCAGCTTGGCTGCACAGTGCCGATGAGTCACGATAAGGAGATGCCCTATGGCAAAGTTGAACACGCTTAATCTGCCCAAGTCACTGCGTTGGCGAGTTAACTGGCGGGCGCTGTATAAACTCACTAAACCCAAGGTGGTGGCGCTTATCGTATTAACCTCGGTGGTGGGCGCGTGTTTGGCCACCTCGGGTTTGCCTCCGTGGCAAGCCTTGCTATTGGGTAATTTAGGTATTGCCTTGATGGCCGGCGGCGCGGCGGCCTTTAACCACTATATTGATAGCGAAGCCGATGCGGCGATGGCGCGAACCCATAACCGGCCCTTACCCAGTGGCGCGGTGGCCAACTGGCAGGCGGTGCTATGGGCGTCGCTGTTATCGCTAGCGGGTTTTGGCTTGCTGTATCTTTGGGTTAACCCTTTAACTGCGTGGTTAACTGCGGCCAGTTTGGTGGGTTATGCGGTGATTTATACCTTGTGGCTAAAGCGGGCGACACCACAAAATATTGTGATTGGTGGTTTGGCTGGCGCGATGCCGCCCTTGCTGGGTTGGACGGCGGTAAACAACAGCATATCGGCCGAGCCATTGTTGCTGGTGATGTTAATTTTTACTTGGACGCCGCCGCACTTTTGGGCCTTGGCGATTGCTCGTCGCGATGAGTATGCCAAGGTCAACATTCCAATGTTGCCGGTAACCCACGGGATCCGCTTTACCAAGCAGTTGGTTTTATTGTATTCGCTATTACTGTTTGCGGTGGCGTGGTTGCCCTTCTTAGTGGGCATGAGTGGTTTGCTCTACTTAGGCTTAAGTTGTCTGCTGAATGCGCGCTTTATGTGGTTGGCTTGGCGACTTTATGGAGGGGATAATCAGCGCGATGCGATGCGCTTATTTGGCTATTCAATAGTGTATTTAATGTTGCTATTTGTTGCCTTGTTAGCCGACCACTGGTTGTTTGCGCTGTTGTAAGCTTTTGCTATTGCCGAGAGGGTAAGCAGCTTTTACACTCTCGCTATCCTTTTTTAAGTTGGATTTTCATGTCTGCTTCCCGCTTTTCGGCGATTGCTGCTATCGCCGTGCCGATGATCCTATCCAATATTACCATTCCCCTATTGGGTCTAGTCGATACCGCAGTGATTGGCCACTTGGAGCATGCCCATTATTTAGCGGGCGTAGCACTGGGCTCGATGGTGATAGCCTTAGTCTACTGGTTATGTGGCTTTTTACGCATGTCTACCACGGGCTTGAGCGCTCAAGCCTTTGGTGCCAACGACCCGCAAGCCTTAATTCGCACCGGGGTTAATTCGGCCGGCATCGCTGTGCTGTTGGGCTTGGCGCTATTGTTGCTGCAACAACCGATTTTGCACTTAGCCATGGCCTTGGCTGGCGGTAGTGAGCCTGTGCAGTACTACGCTGCCGAGTATTTTTCGACGCGCATTTGGGGCGCTCCCGCGGCCTTACTTAATTTGGTGGTATTAGGCTGGTTACTGGGCATGCAAAATGCGCGGGCCTCGATGCTGCTATTAATGTTTAGCAATAGCCTGAATATTGGCCTCGACCTGCTATTTGTGGTGGGTTTTGACTGGAAAGTGCAAGGGGTGGCGCTGGCCACGGTGGTGGCCGACTACTTCGGTTTGCTGCTCGGGCTGTATTTAGCGCGCCGTCAGTTTTTGGCGCGTTTTCAGCAGCTTCCTAGTTTGGCCGAGTGTTGGCAGGGGGTCACCAAGTTGCATTTAGCGGCGCTGTTTAGCCTTAACCGCGATATTTTCTTACGCTCGCTGGCACTACAAGCCTGCTTTGCCTTTATTACTTTTCAGGGTTCGCGTTTGGGTGACAACATTGTGGCTGCCAATGCGGTGCTGCTTAATTTTTTGATGTTTGTTTCCTTTGCCTTGGATGGACTGGCCTACGCGGTAGAAGCCTTGGCCGGTAAGGCTAAGGGCAAAAATGACCGTGCTTTATTTGTTGATACCATTAAGCGCTGCTTGCAGTTAGCGTTATTGGCCGGAGTGAGCTTTAGTCTGATCTTTGGGGTGTTGGGCTCGCAGTTGGTGGCCTTGTTAACCGATATTCCGTTGATTCGCGACACCGCGGCAGACTACCTCGTTTGGATGGTAGCACTGCCTTTGGTATCGGTATGGTGCTTTATTCTGGATGGGGTTTTTATTGCCACTTCTGAAGGCCGAATTATGCGTAATTCGATGCTGCTGGCCAGCTCTGCTGGTTTCTTCCCGTTGTGGTGGTTCACCCAAAGCTGGGGCAATCACGCCCTATGGTTAGCCATGACGGGCTTTATGGCTCTGCGTGGGCTGAGTTTAGGCTGGGTGTATTGGCGCGCCTTAAACCAACAGCGTTGGTTTA
>NZ_JBNKPP010000067.1:0-3568 GCF_050295395.1 Agarivorans sp. | reverse complement strand
TGGCAAACCAAAACCCAGGGCATGACACTGCGCAGCAACCAAGCGGTGAGCATCACCAGCCAGGGCGCACAGATCACCAAAGTCAGTGACGGCAGTTACCTCGTGCAAGCCCCGAACGACATCACCATCACCGGTACCGGCAAAGGGGATTTGCTGTTCAGCAACGGCACCGGCGGGTTTAAGATCGACGGCAACGGCAACATCAAACTGTTCGGCAAACAGATCACCCTGAAAGGCCAGAGCGGCGTCACGTTCGACGGCAACGTTGAATACGAACTGGGTGAAAGCAATGCGCCTGAGAGTGCCGACGCAATAGAGCCCGTTGAGATTGATGAGGTTGAAGCGTTGGAACTGGAAGGCTTTAGTGCAGAAGACAACTATTGGTTTGAAGTAGAATTGGTCGATTCCAAAGGGCAGCCAATGGTTGATGCCGACTACGAAATCACAACGTCTACCGGTGAAGTGCATGCAGGTAAAACAGATTCATATGGTGTTGCACGTGTAGAAGGATTAACCAGCATGGAGGACTGTACCGTGAAGTTTCCAAATCTAGATAGACCGGTACGCTAAAGTAAAGGAATTCGATATGACGCAATACACGGTAAAACAAGGCGACACGCTGCTTCGCATTGCGAAGCAATTCAATTTCGATTCGAGTAAAGCTCTGTATATGCATGCCGATAACGCCGCCTTTCGGAGTTTGCGGCCTAATCCGGACGTGATCTACCCTGGCGATGTACTTAACATCCCCGAAAAGCCGACCAATGTATTTTCTGCTCAAACAAATCGCCGCCATCGCTTTGTGGTGTGTCAGGAGGATGAGCCAGAGCAGGAAACGCTACAAATGACCATAAAAGACAGCTCGGGTTCCTACCTGGCCAATGCAAAAGTGGAACTTAAAATTGGCGAGCAGACATTGAAATCGGTCACCGACAAAAAAGGGAATCTCGCCATAACGCTGCCCGAAACGGAAGCGACTGAAGGTGAGCTGAGCGTTTATTCTGATGAAACGTCCGCTGAACCCTCTCACCAGCTTACCGTGCAATTCGCTCATCTTGACCCTATCGACACACTCAGTGGCATTCAAGCACGCTGTAACAACCTTGGTTATTTTTGCGGAACGGTTGATGGCGTGATGGGTAACAACACTCGCAAAGGTATTATGGCTTTTCAAGCTGCCAATGGGCTAACCAAAGATGGCGAACCCGGCCCTAAGACGCAACGCAAACTATTAAAGCAATACGGCTGTTAAAAAGGACGCAACAAATCATGACGGACGCCACAGTCACTCGGACAGTTCAGGTCGCCCTGAACCAGCCAAACACACTCATTATTGACAACGCCGTATGCCCTATTTACCCCGTGCGCTACGCCTATGCTAACTTTTTCGAAGAAAACCTCGAAGCACCAGCCCGACCGCCTGCTCTCAAAACGTTACTCAACCAAACCAATATGTCAGCCACCAAAGGCTATGTCGCCCGTTTACTGCGACCAAGCTGGGTCTACATAAAAGAAGAAGTTGGCGGAAGCAACTTGCAGATATTCCAATACAAACATCTGCAAATGCCCGACGGCAGCGTTCAAGAACAATTTCACAAATATCTGTTTAAAAACGGTATTGATGCCAAAGGGGGCTTAATACCAGAGAAGAAAGGTAGCCGATATAAAGGCTACCCCTTTGCCTTTGTGCGCAAAGAAGTCAGCGAAATTAGCATTATTCACTGTATTGAACCCCTTAATGCCCAAGTAATCGATGAGATAAATGGTAGTGCACAAAAACGCGCAGAGTTTATGCAACGGATAAACTTGCATGCTAACGATGACGCTACCGTTGAAGCAACATCGGACAACTTGCAGGCACTGGTAGAAGATTACCGAGAACAAAAAGATCGGGCACTTAAGTTTAGAACCAACCCCAATGACCCTGATATAGAAGAACTTGATAACTCAGGACTGGATGTACTCACCACTCAAACCAGCTACAAATTAGCGGCCGACACGATTGCCGTGGAACTAAGCCGAAAAACAGAATACGGCAAAGTAGCCCGCATTGTTGGCCTATATGACCCAGTAGGTATTCAGCAAGATATTGCTGAAATCATAACAAAACTAACCTTGTGGGAAACACACTACAAAGCCAGCAATCTATACCCCTATACCATAGGGACATTTGTTCAGCAGTTAAAAAATAGCGATAACGAGGACATTAAAGAACTCGTTGAAGATGCGATTAACGCTGAAGAACATGGCAAATTTTGGACGATGATGGAGGATAAACACGCCTTATTTAAAGAACGCCTCGCGCAGTTTGGAGCATTATACAAAGCGTTTATGGTTGACGACGCGCTGACGGGTAAAGTCGGCTCTCTCGATAACTATTTTAAACATGCATTTACAGAACCAACGAATAGCGACGAAGCCAACGAAGAGTTCCAAAAGCTATGTGTTCTGGCCAATTCAATATTCAGTGGTGTGTTAGGGAGCGAGTCCGGCCAGAAAATCATGGAAGACTTGGTGGCGCAATTTGAACAAAAACCAAATGCGCTAGAATACATTCTGTTAAAAATCGCTCTAACAACCACCACCACACCGCAAACAGGCATTGACTGGTCGGTCGACTCCTTAAAAGCTATGGATGCATTCTTGTTGTGGTTTGGGCCTTGGTTAGGTAAAACCTATTCTAATGCTGAATTTAAACTATTAAGTGCCGAACGATATTCCCACAAAGTGCTCGCCAATTTTGAAAAGTTTATTGTTTATAAGTTTATGCCCGGTTTGTTTGATGTCATGGGGGTAACGGTTAAGCCTGGTAATAAAGTAGTCTTAACGCACGACGAACTGGCTAGAGTGCTCGCCAAAGCATTAGACGAAAGTATCCGCCAGCCAGGTAAAGCAAAATTAACGACCCTAAGTAGGGCAGAGACCAAACTCAACTTTGGAAAGAAGCTTTTTGACTGGGGTGAGCGGCTCAAGAACGAGGCTATTCCAAAACAAATAGAATTGTCCAAAATAGAAGTCCCTGAACACCCCAATCCATCGGGCCGCTTTAAAATCAGCACCATTAAAAATGGCAGAGAAGCCATCGGTATGGTGTTCGATGGAGGCTTTGCCGGCTTATCCGCTTTTTTTAATGTGAAAGCCATTAATGACCTATCGCTTCAGAACAACCAATTTACTCATGCAAACCCCTTAAACTCTGGCTCTGTTTTACACGATACGCTCGGTTTTACCAGTGCCATCAGCGCACTCACCGTAGACATTCTGGCCATTTCAAGAGCCTCAGCGGCCTTAAGCCATGCATCGGCCGCCCACGCTATCCCTTGGGCTGCAACCCGAATATCGACTGATCTTGGAGCAAAAATCACGCCCTACCTGGCCAGAAGCATAGCCCCAAAACTGAGCCACCTAGCCAGCGACTTAGGCGTTATTCTAAGCAGTAAACTGTTCGTGGGCTTAGTTGCCGTGGCGAATTTTGCCGCCTCGATTGATTCCGTCTGGAAGGGTATAACCAGCATTCAGCAAGACAATATTGGTGAAGCCACAGGGCACTTCATGATGGGCGCAGCCT
>NZ_JBNKPP010000066.1:0-2463 GCF_050295395.1 Agarivorans sp. | reverse complement strand
CCCATCATCTTCGCCGAGTAGCGCAAATGAGCAAGGGGAGAAGTTGAAGTCTGTTTGAGCGTAGTGTTTACTTCAACGCCCTTGTGAGTGCGCAACGGAGGATCTAAGAAGATGCAGGGCGAGCTTTCTTTTTGCTTCGTTTTTCTTTGCTCGTCAAAGAAAAATGACGTCGCCGTCAAGGCGAAACCTTGACCAACAGCGCAATACAAAACTAAATATTTAAAAATCAAATAAATAGCTATCAGGCGCAGCCGAACACCACGCCCCTCCACCACTACACCTTAAGCTCCAATACCCGCGAACTAAGTTCTTTCGAGGCTACTTACATCTTGACCACAGTTATTGGTGCAACGGCCGATGCAAGGGCTATGGGGCGGCCTATATTGTTTTCCAGAGATCACCCCAGAAGACAGCATTAGCCAATGGTTAGAACAGCAGCAGCTAAGTTACGATGCTATTTACGAGCTAGCACCACTGCGCCATACCTTTAGCCACTATCATTTAGATATTCAACCCTCGTTAATTGAACTCAGCGAAGCGCCTAACTCGACAGTGAGAGAGAATCAGCAAGAGCTTTGGTACAACCTGCAAAACGCCCCCAAAGTAGGCCTAGCTGCAGTCACCGAGAAGTTGCTGAAAGTCGCCCAGAAAGCGCCTTAAGTGGAGACTAGCGGCAAAGCCAACCGCAAACACAGAACAGCTTCACCACACCTAACCTAAGCCAATGAACACATTGGCTTTTTTAGTTATTTGAAAAAACTGCACCAAGCCTTAGCGCGCTAAATCTGCTCTAGATTTGTTTTTTGTTAATAAGCGCTATACCACTTCTGCATTTACTGGTAAGTTATTACCATTATTGAATAAAACCCACGTGCTAACTCATATTAACGCTTGCAAGACTGGGCTTAATGAAAAGCACTGAAATATGCGGTTATATGCTCAAGGTCGAGTATGAGTTGTAGATATTTAACACTTCCAGCAGCTGAGTCATCCTTCAATAGAGGTAAGGCTGTAGCATCCTTCAGGGACGATTTACCCATGGATCTGCCCAATGTATTCGTTGGGTGTCATGTTCTTAAAGCGCATCTTGCCTCTGCTACTACATGGCTTGGACGGTTTTTCCGCTCATGCCTCGCAACAAAGCCACCACACATGCTGGCGTTAGCATTCAAAAAGGAAATTTAATGTCAAATCAGACAGAAATATGTTTTTGCAAATCCTGCAAGGAAAGGACTTCTCACATTTTAGTATTAGTCAGAAAACCAAGTCCTTTTGAAAACACTAAGCACCGTAAAAGAAAGGAATTTATTGCCGGTATTATTAAAGGGTGGTTTCTTGGTCCTTTTATCGCCTCAGCAGATGAGTTTTCTAGGCACCTTATATGTGAAAAATGCGGAACGAAAACAATCGAAGATTAGTGAGCCTTTTAGCATAAAAAAGTGGCAGGTATGCTCAAGCCTTACCAATATTGCTAATTAGTAGCAGGTAATACATCTAGGATAAATATGTGATGCGTAAGCAATGCCCCTGGTGCAGTGAAGCTATAGGCTTGAACCAACTTGGTCGTCGACCCGCTCTTCCCAAACCTAAATGGTTTCAATTTTCGCGAAACGTTCTCGTATGCCCCTATTGTGCAGGCGCAGTTAAGCTGGGTGGTCAATCCAAGTGGTTTTTATTGCTGCTATTACCCTCGTTCATTTCGCTACTTAGCGAACTCATTACCGGCCACGCCCTTCTCGATAGTGAAAACCTGCGCTGGGTGGGGTGGGCTCTTTTTGCCGCAGGTTTTAGCGGCGCTTACCTCTTTGGTCAGTTTGAAAAAGTTGAAAACCTATAACATAGCCAAGTTAAGGAGCTGTTTTGTTTATTGTTTCTCTAAACTACATTAAGCCACTAGAAGAAGTTGATGGCTTTATCTCTGAGCATGTTGCATTCCTTGATGAGCAATACCGCTTAGGTCATTTTCTACTTTCTGGCCGCAAACAACCACGTAGCGGCGGGGTCATTTTGGCAAGCGTAAAAGACAGAGTGAAATTAGAGCAAATACTGGCCCAAGATCCCTTTCAGCGCGAAAAGCTGGCCAGCTACGAAGTGACTGAATTTCTGCCTACAAAATCTTCTGATGCTTTGGCTTTTTTAATCGAAACCTAACAACATATAAGTATATGTTAGGAAATTAAGCGCAAACCTACCCAGCCGCGAGAACAACAACTAGCTGCGATAAAGAATGCTGAGTGCTGCGTTAGCCATCCCTTTGTGGGTTTCGCTCTGATTGGACAATAACAACATAGCAAGGCTTGGCTTAACTAGCTGGTCAGGTAAACCCGGCATCATGTTATTAACCTTTAAGTGGCAATTTCAGCAATAGGCTGGGTTAAGAAAAGCACCTTACAACAATGGCCAATATAATAATTGGGTCAAATAAGTGTGTTAGGTTCGCAGTGCTTAAAACAAAAGCCACAA
>NZ_JBNKPP010000065.1:0-10149 GCF_050295395.1 Agarivorans sp. | reverse complement strand
TTCTGATTCTCACTGCGAATATCCAAGCCATACGGATTGATTTATATACAAACCAATATATCCAATTTAACATAATATACATTATGCGCCCAATGGGTTGATTCTGTTTAATCTGGAAAGTTTAGCCTGTGATTGTCGGTGAAATACACGAATTAAGCTAAGTGATCCAATGGCTTATTCTCTGCAGATTGATGCCGTTCAACTCGCGATGTATGCAGATATTGTGATGTGGTGTCGATGCTGTCATGTCCGGCATCGGCTTGTACATGCGCTAGCGGCCGCCCAACTAAATTAATATCGTGAGATATTCCGGTATGGCGAATGCTGTGCGGCGTTAATTGACGCATTTCGTTAGCATCCTGCTCAAAGCCATCTTGTTGCGCTAAGTTGGCGGCATGTTCTATCACTGTGTAAATTTGCTCGCGTAATTGTCGCACACCCAAGTTGGCGTTAAGGATCCCGCTGTCGCGCCCACGACCTGGTGCGCGGTGTCTTATAAATAGTGGCGTTTTCTCATTAGGTGTTGGTAACGGTGCTAAGCCTAAAAACTGTCGGTAACGCTGTAACGCCAGTAGCAATTGTTTGGATACGGCAACGCTACGCTTTTTTCCACCTTTACTGCGCGGAATGTAAAATCCCCAAACACCGGTTTTAGTATCGCGTTTAAACTGGCCCATTATCGGCGAAAAGCCAGGTTTGGCGGCAACTTCAGAAATTCTTAAGTAACAGCTATACATTAGGCTGACTAAAAACAGAATTCGCTCATTTTCTTCAGGACAACTCGCCGCTAATTGATTTGCGGCGGCCATAACATAGGACCACTGTAAATCACTAAAGGCTTTAATGTCTTCTTGATCTTCGCCACTAACCAGGTGTTGGCTGTTATTCTTGAAACGGCCGTTTTTCATCAGGGCCATTGCTGGGTTTCGCTCGGTATATTCTTCGTTAATTAAATAGGCATAAAACGCCGACAAAATGGCTAGCTTAGTTTTTAAAGCTTTCTCGCTAATCACATAGTTTTGCTCAATACCATCTATCTTTTTACCTAGAAACGGTCGCCATAGCGGATTAGGCACTCGTTCTTTAAGTTGCTTGTCGGTAATAAATTGCGCCACATTTCTGTAGGCAATTAATGTTTCTGGTGGCTGGCAGCAATATTCTAGGTAGCGACTTAATACTCGCCGAGTGATGTCGCTAAGCGATATTTGCTCTACGTTAAAAGCCCAATGGAGAAATGTGGTTAGCTCACTGCGGTAAGTTTTGTAGTTGTTTTCGCTAAAGCGTTGCTCTAATAACCAATCAACTGCAAATTCATAAACATAACCCGCATCAGGCACTGCGCTTAAACTTATCTCTGCTAAATGTTGGTTGACCACTGCATTGCCATCTTCTAGATGTTGAATTGAATCAAACAAGGGAATCGCCGGAGGCAACAAATAAGACATGAGTAAACTAACCTAATGATTTTTATGAATATAACCTTACTATATAGCAATTGCCGATAAATAGCATTATCGGCAATGAAGCTGTTAAAAGCGTTAAACAGAACAAATCTAAACGTGGCTATATTTTGCTGCTATACTTCGCGCCTGCTAAGCTTCTGCGATGAGCACGCATCAACACCTTTAGGAACCAACATGAATTTAAAAAACGAACTGCAAACCATTCATAACAAATTGGATGTAGCCAAAAGAAAACTTAATGCTGCTCATGAACGTGGTGATGTTGATGTGGTTAAACAATTTAATAAAACTATCGATGCTCTAAGCAAAAAGCGTGATAGCGTTAAAGCACAGCTCAATAAACAACTCAATCAACAAGGTAAGGATCTCAGTTCCCTGCCCTTTAGTCGCGCATTAACTAAACAAGAACAGGCCGACATGGGAAAACTTAAAAAATCGGTTAAGGGCTTAGTGGTGGTACACCCCATGACAAAATTGGGCCGCGAAATGGGCATAAAAGAAGTGACGGGCTTTGCCAGTAAAGAATTTTAATACTCTCCCCTTCCAGTTTGACTCAGCATGTTAATAACAGCAGCTTATACCGCCTATAGTTAACATGCTTAGCTAACTACTTGCACTACGCGCTTCAGTTTTAAGCCACTTTAACAACACTAAGCACTATCATTTTTTATGCAAATAGCGCTGCGCTAACAAAAATTTAATTTTTATGCCTTAACCAGCTATTACTAAGCTCGCCCTCCTGCGAATTAACCCTCCTTTAACAATAAACTACAATTTGCCTGCTTTGGGTGGCTGCAAAAGCATTGTTTTGTTGCATTTAAAGCTGATAAGAATCCTTGGTATCACTAGCTGGAAAACACCGTGTTAACAGCGGGTGTTATCAATGAGTCATTGAGATTGCCAATTTGTAACAATTTCAACCATAATTGATCTAGATCAATGCACTTACCCGCTTGGAAATTTTTTGTTAAATTTTTAGCGAACTTATGCAAATAAGGGGCTTTTCAAACTGTTATTTGCCCTACCAATCAAGTATGATCGCGCCGTTAAGCTACTATTCTCGTGCACTTATCTAATGTTGCTGAAGACGTAGTTTAACAATTCGTTTCATGTTGTTAATGCACCTGCATTTAACTCGCTTAAACAAATAATAATAGCAACGGAAGCATGTATTTATGAACCAAGCAGCTAGCACGGAGACTGATTACAACTACACAGTTGTACGCCAGTTTACTGTAATGACCATTGTTTGGGGTATTGTTGGCATGGGTGTTGGCGTATTAATTGCTGCGCAATTAATTTGGCCTGCTCTAAACTTCGATACTCCTTGGCTAACCTATAGCCGGTTACGCCCCCTCCACACTAACGCCGTTATTTTTGCATTTGGTACCAGTGCATTAATGGCTTGTTCTTTTTACGTGGTACAGCGTACCTGTCAAACCCGCTTATTTGGTGGTCCTCTTGCCTCATTTGTATTTTGGGGATGGCAGTTAATCATATTATCTGCGGCGATCACCCTACCCATGGGCTTTACTACCTCGAAAGAGTACGCTGAATTGGAATGGCCAATTGGTATTGCAATTGCAGTAGTGTGGGTTGCCTACGGGATCGTATTTTTTGGCACGATTGTTAAAAGAAAAACCTCGCACATTTACGTTGCGAACTGGTTCTTCGGTGCATTTATCATTACCGTTGCGGTACTGCACATTGTTAACAACGCCGCTATTCCACTTACCATGACCAAGTCTTACTCTATCTATGCAGGTGCAGTAGATGCCATGGTGCAGTGGTGGTATGGCCATAACGCGGTAGGTTTCTTATTAACTGCTGGCTTCTTGGGCATGATGTACTACTTCGTACCGAAACAAGCTGGCCGCCCAGTATATAGCTACCGTTTGTCTATCGTTCACTTCTGGGCGCTGATTTCAATTTACATTTGGGCAGGTCCTCACCACCTACACTACACAGCTTTGCCTGATTGGGCTCAGTCTTTAGGTATGGTGATGTCGCTAATTTTGTTTGCGCCTTCTTGGGGTGGCATGATTAACGGTATTATGACTTTGTCTGGTGCGTGGCATAAATTACGCTACGACCCTATTTTGCGTTTCCTCATCGTATCCTTGTCTTTCTATGGTATGTCTACCTTTGAAGGCCCGATGATGGCGATTAAAACGGTTAACGCTCTTTCACACTACACCGACTGGACAGTAGGCCACGTGCACTCTGGTGCCTTAGGTTGGGTTGCTATGGTGTCTATCGGTAGTATTTATCACTTGGTTCCTGTGCTATTTGGTCAAGACCGTATGTACAGCATAAAACTGATTAATACTCACTTCTGGTTAGCTACCATTGGTGTTGTTCTTTACATCGTAGCCATGTGGATCTCAGGTGTGATGCAAGGTTTGATGTGGCGCGCGGTAAACGAAGACGGTACCTTAACTTACTCTTTCGTTGAGTCTCTACAAGCCTCTTACCCCTTCTACTTCGTCCGTTTTGTTGGTGGTTTGTTCTTCCTTAGCGGCATGTTGGTTATGGCTTACAACGCCTATAGAACCATTACTGCTGAGAAAGGTTCGTTAAAAGCAATTGAACTGGCGCAGGAGGCATAACATGAAGCACGAGTTAATTGAAAAAAATGTTGGTTTACTGGCTATTTTCATTGTTATTGCCATTAGTTTTGGTGGATTAGTTCAAATTACACCGCTAATTTTCCAACCTGAAACCACTGAGCCGGTAGACGGCTTAGTACCCTATACTGCGCTACAAATGGAAGGTCGTGATATCTACATTCGTGAGGGATGTAGTAACTGTCACAGCCAAATGATTCGTCCTTTTCGCGCTGAAACCGAACGTTATGGCCACTACTCTGTAGCGGGCGAAAGTGTTTGGGAACACCCCTTCTTATGGGGCTCTAAGCGTACCGGGCCAGATCTAGCCCGCGTAGGACAACGTTACTCCGACGAGTGGCATCGTGTTCACCTTATGAATCCACGAGATGTTGTACCTGAATCAAACATGCCCGGTTTTCCTTGGTTAGCCGATAACATGGTAGATGGTTCACTAACTGCCGATAAACTTGCGCTATTTAAAAATCATTTTGGTGTTCCTTACACCGATGAAGATATCGCTGGCGCAGCAAAAGCCGTTGAAGGTAAAACTGAAATGGAAGCGCTTATCGCTTACTTACAAGTGTTAGGTACAGCATTAAAATAAGGAGTTAGTTTATGGACTTTGGTACATTTAGTGGCCTATATACTGCGTTCCTAATGGCGATTTTCATCGGCATTATAGCTTGGGCATATAGCAAAAAGCGCAAAAAGGATTTTGCAGAGGCTGCCAATTTGGTTTTTGCCGATGAACCAAAAACTAGCCCTACAAAGGACTTTGAAGGAGCACAGAAAAAATGAGCACATTTTGGAGCGTGTGGATTACTGTTATTACCTTAGCCAGTATTGTTGGTTGCTTCATACTGCTAAGAGCTTGCACAAAAAATAATACCGGCGTAAAAGACGGTGAATCAATGGGCCACAAGTTTGATGGAATTGAGGAGTTAAACAACCCTCTTCCCAAATGGTGGTCGTACATGTTTATCATCACTATCGTGTTCTCCTTGGTTTACCTAGCGGCCTATCCTGGTTTAGGTAATTGGCAAGGCTTTTTAGGTTGGAAGAGTGCTGAACAAAGCATTAAGAGTATCGCCGAAGGTGAACAATTGGTCGCCGCTTATGACGGCAGCGTAGCTAACCAATATCAGCGTGAAATTGTTAAAGCAGACGAGCGTTTTGGCGAAGTATTCCGTCAAGTGGCCTACAACGAGAACGGCGAATACCGCAGCGTTGAAGAGTTATCTGAAGACGAAAATGCGATTCGCATTGGCCAACGTCTATACCTACAGAACTGTTCTCAGTGTCACGGCTCTTCAGCTCGTGGTGGTAAAGGCTTCCCTAACCTTACCGATAACGATTGGTTATACGGTGGAAGTGGTGATGCGATTAAAACCACCATTATGCATGGTCGCCAAGGTCAAATGCCGACTTGGGAAGCTGCTTTGGGTGATGACGGTATTCGCGAAGTTAGTGCTTATGTATTAAGCCTATCTGGACGTAAGGTTAACGAAGTTGACGCGGCTAACGGTAAAAATCGCTTTGTGGTTTGTGCGGCCTGTCACGGCGCCGATGGAACCGGTAGCTATGCAGTTGGTGCGCCTAACCTTACCAATGGTATTTGGTTGTATGGCGGTTCTCGCCGCGCCATTGAAGAAACTATTCGTTACGGCCGTAATGGCGTGATGCCAGCTTGGAAGGATATTCTGGGAGAAGATAAAATCCAGCTTATTTCTGCTTATGTTTATCAACTTTCTAGAACTGAATAGTTTAAAATCTTAAAAAAGCGGCGCAAATGCGCCGCTTTTTTTGTTATATTTAGGCTCTCTTTGTGAATGGATGTAATCACTTATGCAACAAGCTTGGTATAAACAATTTTGGCCCTGGTTTTTAATTGCACTTCCCATGGCAGCCGTTACTGCCAGTCTCTATACCTTTTATTTAGCCAGCTCTACCAATAACGACATGGTTGTTGAATCTTATTATAAAAAAGGTAAAGCGATTAACGCGGATCTGTCCTTAATTGAACACGCTGAACAATTAGGCATTAAAGCCAAGGTATTACCTGCGTCTCAAGGCTTAGTGTTAAGCATGGACTTACCTGAAGCACAAAAAAACCAGCCATTAAAAATTGAACTTGCCCATAAAACCTTAGCCCAAAATGACCGTAGCTATGTGGTTACCGCCGATGCTAGCGGCCGCTATCGTTTTGGGGATGATTTAAATGAAAATGGTCGCTGGTTTTTACGTATTAGTCCTATGGATGATAGCTGGCGTTTACAAGAGGAATTGCAACTACCGCTGTACAATGTAGAACATATCGATGGCAAATAGTAACAAGCGTTGTTTTCATTGTAACGAAGTGATCCCAAGAGGCGTCGAACTACAGGTTAATATACTTGGTAAAGACCAAGCGATGTGCTGCCAGGGCTGCGCTGCCGTAGCCGAGACCATCGTACAAAGTGGTTTAGAAGACTACTATCAACATCGTACTGCAGCTGCGCCTAGCGCTCAGAGCCTAGTGCCAGATGCCTTGGTTAAAATGCTTGATTATGATGATGAAAATGTTCAACTTGAGTTTGTTGCCAAAAATGCCGACTCAAAAGAAGTGTTACTGTCGATAGAAGGCATAGCCTGTGCCGCTTGTGCTTGGTTAATCGAAAAGCAAGTCTCCAGCATTCCTGGCGTAATTAAAATTCAAGTCAACTCCACCACTCAGCGAGCAACTTTAATTTGGGATGATAGCCAAACCAAACTCAGCCAAGTATTGCAAAGCATTCAAAAGCTCGGCTATAACGCCAGCCCCTTTCAAACTGATAAACAAGAAGAACTAGACCGAAAACTTTATCGTAGCCACTTACTTAAGCTGGGGGTGGCTGGTCTTGCCACCATGCAAGTGATGATGTTTGCGGTGGCCTTATACGGTGACTTTTTCGAAGAAATGGAAACCTTGTATCGAGACTATTTTCGTTGGGTGAGCCTGATTATGGCAACGCCAGTATTAATATTTTCGGCTCAGCCCTTCTATTTTGGTGCTTACCGCAGCTTGAAAGCAAAAACCTTGAACATGGACGTGCCGGTGTCTATTGCACTGTTGGGCGCTTATGGAGCCTCACTGTATGCCACGGTAAAAGGCACCGGAGAAGTCTATTTTGAATCGGTTTCCATGTTTACGTTTTTGTTATTGCTAGGGCGTTTATTGGAGCTACGCGCTCGGCGTAAGGCCAGTGAAACCAGTTCAAACATGCTCAAGCTAGTGCCTAAGTTAGCTTTAAAGATAGAACCAGACGGTCAACAGAACCGAATAGCAGCCAGCAAATTAAAAACCGGCGATAGCATTATTATTCTGCCAGGAGAACTAGTTCCCGCCGATGGTATTGTTATCAAGGGGGAAAGTGAATTTGACGAATCGTCATTAACCGGTGAATCACTACCCATTTTAAAAACATTGGGTGATAAAGTTTATGCTGGCACGGTAAATCATGAGCAAACCATTCACTTAGCAGTGCAGGCAGTTTCGCAGAATACCTTTATTGCTAATATATTGCGGCTACAAGAGCAGGCACAAAGTGAAAAGCCCAAAATAGCCACCATCGCTGACGCCGTAGCACGCTATTTTGTTTTAGGTTTATTGATTATTGCCTCGCTCACCTACACCTTCTGGCATTTTCAATCTCCCGACGACGCATTTTGGATTACTCTAGCGGTACTCGTTGCCACCTGCCCCTGTGCCCTATCGTTAGCTACGCCCGCGGCACTTACCGCCGCTACTCATAACTTATCTAAACATGGCTTACTGGTTAAACGTGGCCATGTATTGGAGCATTTAGCCAGCGTAACTACCGTGGTGTCGGATAAAACAGGCACCCTCACACAGGGGCGCCTACGGGTACAGCAACTTGAGTCTTATAGCGAGTATTCTGAGTCATATTTACTGCAGCTAATCGGTGCATTGGAGCAACAGAGTTCTCATCCGATTGCCCAAGCGTTTGCTGAATACCGGCAGCTGAATGCTACTGAGGTGGAACATCACACGGGCATGGGGATCAGTGGCGTAGTTGATGGTTTATCTTTAAGACTAGGTAAAGCTGCGTTTTGTCAGCAGCCATCAGTAGCAAAACAAGGCATGTTAGAGTTGCAGTTGATGGCCGAGCAACAACTGTTAGCTCGGGTTTATTTATCCGATACGCTAAAAGACGATGCCGTAGCGTTCAGCCAAGCTCTTCGTAAAAAACACATCGACTTAATTATGCTCACTGGAGATGATTCTGCGCAAGTCCCCTATGTGGCAGAGCAATTGGGTATTAGCCAAATTGTGAGTGGAGCCCTGCCGCAGCAAAAACTAGCGTTTGTAAGAGAGCGGACCAAAACAACCCCTCAGCTTATGATGTTGGGCGATGGAGTTAACGATGGCCCAGTATTAGCGGCTGCGCCGTTATCCGTAGCAATGGGATTGGGTACCGACATTGCAAAATCGAGTGCTGACGCGGTATTGTTAGGTACAAAATTGAACACCTTAGTTGAGGCAATAGAACTCGCTAAAAAGACCAAACGTATCATCAGGCAAAATTTGGCCTGGGCGCTTGGTTACAATGCGTTAATTCTACCCTTAGCGATAGCAGGTATAGTGACCCCTTATATGGCAGCCATTGGTATGTCATTATCGTCACTTGCGGTACTAACTAACTCTTTAAGGCTAAATAAACGATGAGCATTATTTTCGTTTTAATACCAATCGCATTGTTATTTGTTGCCGTAGGTATTGGCATCTTCTTTTGGGCTGTTAGAAGCGAGCAGTTTGAAGACCTAGACCGCCACGGCGTTAATATTTTATTTGATGAAAAAAAACAAACATCGGATAAAAGTAAAAATAATGTTCCAAAGTGATTACGCCGCGGCGTTTATAACCGGGTTGTTTGGTGCTAGCCACTGTATAGCCATGTGTGGTGGTATTGCCTGTGTATTGGGGCAAAGGGCCAGTAGCGCTTCGTCTAAATTAGCGGTAAGTATTGGTTTCAACCTTGGGCGTATTATTAGCTACAGCATTGCCGGTGCCATTGTTGCCGGTTCAATTCAAGCCATAAGTAATGTACACCGCTCGGCTTACATGTTGTCTGTTTTACAGTGGCTCGCCGCAATTATGCTGATTTTGTTGGGGGTCCATCTCACTCGTTGGTGGTCAGTGCTTAACCCGGTAGAGTCACTAGGGAAAGGGCTTTGGCGAAGAATTCAGCCGCGCGCTAGTCGTTTATTAGCTGTGCAACATCCTTTATCCAGTATTCCATTAGGCTTACTTTGGGGCTGGCTACCTTGCGGCTTGGTTTATTCCAACCTTACCCTTAGCGCCAGTCAAGCTAATTGGTTTGAGGGGGCGGCGATTATGTTTTGCTTTGGTTTGGGCACCTTCAGCGTAATGCTGGCAACAGTTCTTTTAGGTCAACAACTTAGCAAAGTTATGGGGAACCGTTGGCTGCAAATAGGCTCGGGTCTAATGGTATTAGCTTTAGGTATGTACCAAGTTGTTACATTGTTGTAGCAATAAGGCTAGAAAGTTTTTTATATTAGGGTTAGAATTGGCGCGAACTCCTATAGCATAGTTTGAGTATGAGCATTAATCCAAAAGCCAGCCAACGAATCCAAACGGGCGGATGTGAAATTCACTGCCAAGATTGCAGTATTGCCCAGTTGTGTATCCCCTTCTCGTTAAACGAGACCGAGCTGGATAGACTAGACAGTATTATCGAACGTAAAAAACCTATCCAAAAAGGCGAAGAAATTTTTGCCGCTGGCGATAAGCTTAAAAGCCTTTATGCCATTCGCTCTGGTACGATTAAATCGTATACCATCACCGAGCAAGGTGACGAACAGATTACTGGCTTTCATTTAGCGGGTGATTTAGTGGGGTTTGACGCCATTCACACTCAAGAGCATCCTAGCTTTGCTCAAGCTTTAGAAACCTCTATGGTGTGCGAGATCCCCTTTGACATTATGGATGAACTATCCGCGTCAATGCCTAAACTACGTCGCCAAATGTTGCGCCTTATGAGTAACGAGATCGTCGCAGACCAAGAGATGATCCTATT
>NZ_JBNKPP010000064.1:0-10537 GCF_050295395.1 Agarivorans sp. | reverse complement strand
GCTAAGCGTTTTAGATATTGATACTTTACTTGAGCAACGTTACCAGCGTCTGATGTCGTACGGTTACTGCTAAATCCGACTAAGCGGATCAACAAAGGCATTGGTAAATCCAATGCCTTTATTGTAACGAGGTTAATATTGTCTTTATTATCTCGCTTCTCTCAAGCTATTGAGCTGCTCCCTTCTGCTACTACTCGCTTAGTTATTGCTTATAGCGGCGGTTTAGACTCTCGTGTGTTACTGCAATTAAGCAAAGAGTACGTAGAAAAACATCCTCGATTCACTCTTCAGGCTATCCATGTGCATCACGGCTTACAAAAATCTGCCGATGCTTGGCTTGAGCATTGCCAGCAACAGGCTGAGTTATTAGCTATTCCCTTTGTTGCAGAAAAGCTTGATATAGCGCTTAAGTCGCGCCAGAGTTTGGAAGCGGTAGCCAGAGAGCAGCGTTACGCAGCTTTGGCCAAATATATCGATAGTGACCATTGTTTGCTGACTGGCCACCATGCAGATGATCAGTTTGAAACTTTCATGTTGGCATTAAAGCGTGGTAGTGGTTTGCAGGGCTTAGCCGCCATGCCACAAAGTCGTGTTTTCTCTCAGGGCATACTGTTACGGCCATTGCTGCAATCAACCCGAGCAGAACTTGAAGCTTATGCCAAGCAATTTAAGCTGTCTTGGATAGACGATCCTAGCAATTTATCTTTGGATTTCGACCGCAATTTTTTGCGGCATCAAATTCTCCCTGAATTAACTCAGCGCTGGCCACAGTGGTTAACGACTAGTCAACGTAGCGTGCAGCTATTGCAAGAGGCCGTAAGCTTACATGATGAATTAGCAGAACTTGACTATCGGCAGGTCGCTCGCCAGCAAGGGCTAAGTTTAAGTGAGTTACAGGGCTTATCTCTAGTGCGTCAAAAAAATCTGATCCGCTATTGGTTTGCCCAACAAGCTTGGGCCTATCCAAGCCATGCTCAGCTTCAGCAAATATTGCAGCAAAGCCAAGCAAAGTCCGATGCAAAAGTCGCAATGGCTTTTCCTGAGGGTGAATTGCGGCGCTATAAAGAGGTACTTTATTTGGTGGATAGGCGAGCATTACAATGCTCTTGCCAAGAAGAGGTTTGGCCTTGGCAAACTCAAAACCGTTTGCACTTAGCCAACGGAAGTCGTCTTAGCTGGCAGAAGGGAGGGAATTTACTACCACCCAGCCCCATGCAGCAGGTAAGGGTGAAATTTCGCGATCAACTAGAACAAAAAGACTTCGCCGCTTTTGGTCGGCTAGGGCGGCGTAGTATTAAGAAGCTATTGCAAGAGAGCGAATTGGAACCCTGGCACAGAGCGCGGATCCCCTTTGTATTTTACGATGATACATTAGTCGCCATTGGCGACTACTATGTGCAACGCGAGTTTCATTGCGCGGCATCACAAGGACTTAAGCTAGCTTGGTCGCCAACTGTTTAGCGTAGGGTTGTTATGATGAAACCTTAGTGGCAATTGGCGATTATGTGCAACGTGAGCATTATAGCTTTACCCTGCAAGGGCTTAAGCTAGTTTAGTTGCCTGTTTGTTAGCGTACATATTCTGGTCGGCTAATTGAATTAAATGCTCACTGTTACAGCCGGGCTTCCATTGACTAAAACCAATGCTGGCTGAGATATCATATTGTGCCAACAGGGGCGATTTGCTTAAACGTTGTTGTAGGCGCTGAATCACCTTCTGTGCCGAAAGTTCGGAAGCAGGGCGTAGTAGCATAGCAAATTCATCTCCACCTACACGAAAGGCCTGATCGCCGCTTCTAATCACCGCTTTAAGAATATTGGCAAAACCTATCAGCACTTGGTCACCCACCGGATGACCGAGTTTGTCATTTATTTGCTTAAATTTATTCAGATCTAACAACATTAAAATTAAGCCACCTTGTTGTTGATTCTGGCGCATTTGCTGCTCGATAGAAGTATGCAATGACTCATCGAAGTGGGCGCGGTTACCAATTCCGGTTAAATAATCATTCCGAACCCGCTCTTGCAGGCGAGCTAGTTGTAGCGCGTGTTTTAGCGGCGACTGTAATAGCTTACTGAGTTGCCGTAGCTGATGAATTTCATGGCGACGAAAAGGCGTATCGCGAGTAAATGTTAGACTCGCTATGCTCATATTTCGATGGCTTAAACTAAAGCTTCGATAGTAACGCTGACCTTCAAATAAACATATTTCTCTTTGTAGCTCATTACTTACTAGGCGTAGTGCGGAAAATTCGACGTAGCTACTTGCCGTAGCGGCAAAGTTTTGCAGTAATTCGTCCAATTGAAGACTGTCTTGTAAGGCCTCCAGAATACTTAGCCTCTGGCTTGGATTAAGTTCTAGCTCACTATGGAAATGCTTTATTTTTCCATGAGTTATAACGTTATCTTGGGCTAATTGTAATGAATCCATATAGACTTTACTCGCTATTTAAAACTTGTACCTAGCGTCAAATAAGCTTGACATTACAAGCTAAAGCAAATTTCGTGCCGATTATTCTTGTATAAAAGTCAATATTTTGTCAATTTGCTCCAAGGTGTCGCGATATCCCTCCCTTATCAAATAGTTGGTGTAATCTCGCTCAAACATTAGAAAGCTGGTGATGGCTGAGGGTTTGTCTTTTTTAATGCCTAAGGTGGTCAGCATTAAGCGAACACTTAAGGGTAGTTGTTGGTAATGGTCGTGAGCGACTTGCTCAAAATCGATTTGCGGTTTGATGCTTAAGGAGGATATAGGGCGAAGCTCTAATTGCTGCCGTTGTTTTGGGCTGAGTAACTCGATGGTTTTATTGATGCGTTGGAGTCGTTCTAAATCCGAATTAAGGGTATCCGAAAATACTGAATCTAGTAGGTGACCTGCGATGGCGGCACTATTGGGGGGAGGGCAGTCCATACTGTTATGCAGCCTGCGTGGTTGTTCGAGATGAATGGCCAAAATTTTATCGGCGCCGAGGTGGATCGCTGGACTCAAAGGGCATAGCTGGTGAATCGAACCGTCACCATAATAATCCTGACCAACCCGAGCAGCGGGAAATATTAACGGAATCGCGGTAGAGGCCAGTAGATGGGTGGTATGAATTTGAGTTTTTTGTCCTTGCCGTCGGGCGCGCTGCCAGTTTTGCTGTTGTTGTTTGGCTTGAAAAAAAGACAGAGATTGGCCATTTTGGTAGTTGGAGGCAGTAACCGATAAGGCATGTAGGCTTCCTCGAGCGATGTTTTGATCGATCCTTTTATAACTTAGGTAGCGATTTAATAATTGCTGTAGTGGCTCGTTATTCAGTAAGGAAAATCCTTGTTGCTGGCTATAATCGGCGTGCATGCTTTTAAACAGCATGCTGCTAAGTTGTTTGCTTATGGCTAAGCCATCGGTACGAAATACTTGGTGACAATGAAAGTTGCGCCAGATGTAATCTAGTTTTTTTACCCCTAACCTAAAGCAAGAGGCGTAAACCGCTAGGGCTGTGGCATTAATGGCGCCAGCAGAGGTGCCGCAGATAATTGAAAAGGGGCTAGCGTGGTTACGCGGGTATTGTTCGGCTATCGCCTTTAACGCGCCCACTTGATAAGCCGCGCGAGCGCCGCCCCCGGTAAGTACCAGAGCGACTTTGGGTTTGTTTTTGGGTTTGCGGGGTTGCTTCATAATATTATGTTAGCACAGCAAAATTTAGACTTTCTTAGCTCGCTCACACATCTATAAAACAAAAAAAGCTGGCCTAAGCCAGCTTTTGGGTAATCGTTAATAGATTTAGAATTGTTCGAAGACTTTGTCGATTTCAACTTCGACTTTTTCGCCGCTACGACGATTTTTGTATTCGATAACCCCTTTATCTAAGCTACGGTCACCAATCACGATTACGTGAGGAATACCAATAAGCTCGATGTCGGCAAACATCACTCCTGGACGCTCTTTCCTATCATCAAACAATACGTCAATACCACGTTGTTTGGCTTCTTCATAAAGTTTATTGGCCACTTCTTGTACGCGGTGAGATTTGTGCATGTTCATCGGAACAATAGCAAGCGTGAACGGAGCGATAGCATCAGGCCAAATAATCCCGTAGTCGTCGTTGTTTTGCTCGATGGCCGCCGCAACGATACGAGATACACCTACACCATAGCAGCCCATGGTTAAGGTTTGGTTTTTGCCTTGCTCGTTAAGTACCGAGGCGTTCATTGATTCAGCGTAGCTTTCGCCTAGCTGGAAAATATGCCCCACTTCGATACCGCGTTTGATTGCTAACGTACCTGAACCACAAGGGCTAGGGTCGCCTTCAACTACGTTACGTAAGTCGGCTACTTCGCCTAAGGCCACATCGCGTTCCCAGTTAATACCAAACCAGTGTTTGTCGTCGATGTTGGCACCTGCGCCAAAATCACTACAATGTGCTGCTGCGCGATCAACAATCACCGGCATGGGTAGATTTACCGGGCCTAATGAACCTGGGCCTGCACCCACGGCATCACGGATTTCTTGTTCGCTGGCAAACTCGAGAGGGCTAGCTACTTGCGGTAGTTTTTCCGCTTTAATTTCGTTAAGTTCGTGGTCGCCACGTAAAATGAGGGCAATAAGGGTATGCTCTGATTCTTCGCTGGCTTTAACAATCAAGGTTTTAACGGTTTGTTCAATCTTCAGTTCAAACTGCTCAACCAGCTCGGCAATGGTTTTTGCATTAGGCGTATCAACTTGCTGCATTTCTTGAGTTGGGGCCGCGCGCTCACCCGCTGGTGCTAGGGCTTCGGCTTTTTCAATATTGGCGGCGTAGTCACTGGCATCAGAGAATACGATGGCATCTTCACCAGACTCAGCTAATACGTGGAACTCATGAGAGTGACTGCCGCCGATGCTGCCAGTGTCGGCAAGCACAGGACGATATTCCAAACCTAGGCGTTCAAATATACGGCAGTAGGCGGCGTACATTTCATCGTAGGTTTCTTGTAAACACTCTTGAGATAAGTGGAAAGAATAAGCGTCTTTCATTAAAAACTCGCGTGAGCGCATTACCCCAAAACGTGGGCGAACTTCGTCACGGAATTTAGTTTGGATTTGATAAAGGTTTAGAGGCAATTGCTTATAGCTATTGACTTCTTTACGTACTAGTTCGGTGACCACTTCTTCGTGAGTGGGGCCGAGTACAAAATCACGCGAGTGACGGTCTTTAAAGCGTAGCAGCTCTGGGCCGAATTTATCCCAACGGCCAGTTTCATGCCATAAGTCGCTAGGTTGAACCACTGGCATGCTAATTTCAATTGAACCAGAGTTATTCATCTCTTCACGAACAATCTGTTCAACTTTAGATAGAACTCTGAGTCCGTTGGGTAGCCAAGTATATAAACCTGAAGCAAGTTTTCTGATCATTCCCGCGCGCAGCATCAACTGATGAGAGACGATCTCTGCATCGCTGGGGGTTTCTTTCTGAGTTGCCAGAAGATATTTGCTAGAACGCATATCTATCCTTTCTATTAGCGATTAAATTGCGGCGATTGTAGCAGGCTAGATAAACTCTGTCAGGCCTTGTCGCGCCTGTCGCCAATGATTTTTGCGGGGTTCCCTGCAACGATGGCCCATTTCGGTACATCTTTGGTCACTATCGCGCCCATTCCTACTACTGCATGGTCAGCAATTTTCACCCCATCTACCACACATACATTAGCGCCTAGCCATACATCTTGACCAATTTCTATGCCTTTAGACTGGCTGTTTTGTCGCCAGATGTCTTGCTCTGGTGCCATGCCATGATTGAAGGCGTAAATTTTCACCCCATTGGCTAGGCGACTATTATTGCCGATAGTTACACCGTTTCTTCCACCATCAATTGAGCAATTATGATTGATGGCAACATTTTCTCCGATCTGCAACGGCCCATGTAAAAAGCTTTGTGCAGCAACAAAGGAGCCAGCGCCAATGCTAATTAAGCGCCCGGGCTCGGCAAAAATATTAGCCTCAGGTGCGATAAAGCAATTTTCAGCAATCTCCACCGTTTCTAAAGCTTGCAGTCGTTGCTGAATGGCGTTTTGCCAAGGCAACGCCCATTGCAGCTGTTTCGGTTTTAGCTTGTAGTAAAGCCAAGGCATCCAAGCTAGCCGCTGCTTATGTTGTTGCTGGTAGTCTTCAGGGTTGAGCTGCATGGCTTATCGCAACTATTTCAATAAAGGGGATTTGCTGTTGGTCAAGCTTAATTCGCCAGCGAATATTAAAGTGATACAGTGCAACGCCGTATTCTTTATTGTCTTGTTGCTGTTGTTTGTAGGCAGGACGAGGGTCTTGGGCTAGTACTTGATTAATTACGCCGTATTGCGGTTCACTTAGTTTTAGCATCAGCGCTTGTTGGCTGGCTTGCTCAGACCAAAATACCGCTAATTGGGACTGCGGAGCGCTTTGAGCATAACCGGCATTGGCATGACTCACACTATCTGCGTAGGGCAAGTAAGGTTTAATATCATAAATTGGCGTGCCATTAACTAGATCGCCGCCTTTAAATTGCAAAACAGGTTGGCCAGAATTACGTTCAACTCGGCTCAGTTCCATTAATGATAAGCCCAGATGGTTAGGACGAAAGCTCGAGCGAGAAGCCAAAACCCCAACTTTTTTATTACCGCCTAGGCGCGGCGGTCTTACCTTGGGCTTCCATCCTGCCTTGATATTTTGATGAAAGGCAAAGATCAACCAGAAATGGCTGAATTGCTCAATTTCGTCAAGCATTTCTGGTTGATTAAATGGCGCTACAAATTCCACACTGCTAGTGGTCGCGGTGACTAAGCTAGGCTGTCTTGGCACCGAAAACTTTTGTTGATAGGGCGAGCGAATATAGCCTATTGGTTCTAAAGTGTGTTGCATTATTGTTCTATCTGGTAGGCCTTGCCAAAGCAGCTCAACATGGCGATACAGCCTTGTGGCTCTGCAATGTCATAGCATTGTTGAATAACTACAGCATTGGCGCCTAGTTCTGCTGCTTGCTCGCGCAGTTGGTTACGTGCGTCTACCGCTTGCGGTGGCGCTTGGTTGGCTTTTTCTTGACAACTAATGCCTTCTACTACCGCCAAATATTGGTGAGGGTGCTGAGCAATATATTGTTCAGTGACGACTTCTACCTCGGTGGCTGGTAAATAGTTTTCAAAATTTTCTTTATCAAGATTACTGTTAAATTGGTAATGGCCACTACAGCCAGCTAAGGCTAGGCAGAGGGCGATAATTGAAAGCTGGCGCATAAGTATTCCAAAAAATTATTGCTTATCACAGCAGTGTTAGCCGCCAGTATACCACTAGTTGCTTAAGCATGCGGTAGCCCCAAAAAGTGAATTTCCTGTTGTTTTCTGTTACGCCTTTCATCAATGGTGCTTCAGAGTCTTAAGTCATTAAAATAAATTCGCCTCTATAACACCCATCTATCTAAGTTGTTTAATTTGGGTTTACAGTGGCTTTAAATCAATGAGTTATATTTGGCTGGTGTATTGTGTTGATGTATTTTTGAGCTATTTAATTTGGTATTTTACTATTTTATCAATTAAAAAGTCTGGAACTTCTCGTTGTGGTGCGTTTATATTCTGGCCTAGGTTGGGTCTATTAGCCGGATGCTAATTATTTCTTCGGGTGAGTCGAAATGCCAAATATCGATTAACCCGGTATCAGATATAAGGGAATTGTTTTGTCTATTTTTCATAAGCTAATGTCAGCATTTGGCTTTGTCGTATTGTTAATGTTTTTGTCTGCTGTTGTTGTGTTTGTGCGGCTAGAAAAAATCAGTGAAAAAGAGCGGCAAGTCGTTGAAGTTAGCTTGCCTGTGGTGGCGCAAAGTAAAGAGATTGAACGTCATATTCAGCAATCTTTAAGTGCGCTAAGGGCCTATCTCATCCACGGTGCATCGGCCCAACGAGCCGAACACTTTCAGACTATCTTCGAACAGGCATGGCTCAATATCGAAGATAGCGTGGCTAAGATCCAAAGTTTTAGTCAAATTCAGGTGCCAGAATCCACATTGCAAGCCTTTAAGCAGTTAAAAAACCTACAACAAGAAATTCTCGAAATATCCCAAAGTGAAGATAACCTGCCAGCGCATGCATTGCTGTTATTTGATATAGCTCCTTTAGCTGAGGAAGCAATGAATCAAGTATCGAGCGCGGTGGCGGAAGAAGTATCCCTGCCGGGCCTTTATAGCCCTAAAAAAAGAGTGCGCTTGCTGGCCAACATGGGTGAGGCTCGCAATGAGCTAGCCAATGCCTTAACCAGCTTGCGTAGCTTCATTATTAACGGTGATAGTTATGAACAACAACGCTATTACGACTACTTTTCTCGGCATCACCAATTAGTCGACGAGGTGGAAAAGATCAGCGACTTGTTTACCGAAGAACAAGCGCGGCTATGGCAACAATTTGTCGAAATGGTGGATATTTTTTCCCCCTTAGTCGATGAATTGTTTGTGATGCGAGCGGCGCAGGATTGGAATGTTGCCAATTACCGTATGGCTAATGAAGTGATCCCGCTGGTGGCCGATATTGAAGCTCAGCTAGCCGAATTTAACTTGCTGCAGCAACGCCGCCTCGATGAGCATCAATCTGAATTGGCCAAATTGGGCCAGCAAATTGTCGTGATGATTTTTTCCGGCGCTTTAGGGGCTGCTTTATTAGGTGGCTTGGTGGTGTTTTTTATTACTCGGCAGATCAAAAACAATATGAATGCGCTTAGTCAACGTGCCGCTTTGATTGCTAGTGGGGACTTGTCGCAACCAGCTTTGAGGCTGCGCTCAAAAGATGAAATTGGCCAATTAACTCATTCAGTGAATATGATGGCCGAGCAACTCAAACTGTTGATTGCTGAAGTCAATGGCACAGCTACTGAACTTGATCAAAATAGTCAATTTGTTGTTTCCAAAAATACCCATATTGGTAGCGCGCTTGATGAGCAGCGTTTAAAAGTGGATTCCGCTGCAACTGCGATAGAACAAATGTCGGTAGTGGCTCACGAGATTGCGGGCAATACTTCACAAGCGGCTGAGCATGCTAAAGAGTGTGCGGTACTGGCGAGTCAGGGTGGTGAGGTCGTCAATCAAACCATCGCTATCATGCAGCAAATTGAAAATTCAGTAACAACCAGCAATCAGCGTATTGCCGAGCTTAATTTAGCCGGAGAAGAAGTGGAAAAGATCACCGATGTGATTGCTGGAGTGGCAGAGCAGACTAATTTATTAGCTTTAAATGCCGCGATTGAAGCAGCTAGAGCGGGAGAACAGGGCAGAGGGTTTGCCGTAGTTGCCGACGAGGTACGCAATCTTGCCAGCCGAACTAGTGAGTCTACCGAGGAGATTGCTAAAATTATCGAGCAAATCCGCAGCTTAACCGGAGGAGCGAAACAGAGCATGGACCAAAGCAGCGAGTTAGTATCAAACGGACGCGAAGTGGTTAATCAAGCCGGTCATGCCTTACACCAAGTGATGGATACAACTCAAGGCGTGACGGAAATGGTAACAGCCATTGCTACCGCTACTGAACAACAGTCGGCAGTGGCGGTCGAGGTGGCTTCAACTTTGGAGAGCATTTCTTTAATCGCTAAAGATTCAGTGATTGAAGCAGAGTCTAGCGTTGCAACGGCTCTATCACTGGAGCAAAAATCTGAGCAACTCAAACAACAAATTCAGCGTTTTGTATTGTAGAATAGCGTTTCATTGAAACGTTAACTGAAGAATAGAACATGAAACAGGCGGCAATTTTCCTCGATAGAGACGGCGTTATTAATCATGACCGCGGCTATGTTAGCCAGATTGATGACTTTGAATTTATTGATGGAGCCATTGAGGCGATGCAGCAGCTTAAAAAGGCGGGTTGGTTGTTGGTGGTTGTGACCAATCAAGCGGGAATTGCGCGAGGCTATTTCACTGAGGAACAATTTCTCAGTTTAACCGAGTGGATGGATTGGTCTTTGGCTGACCGAGGTGTCGATTTAGATGGCATCTACTATTGTCCGCACCATAGCGATTATGGGGACGAGAATTATCGTCAAGACTGCCAGTGTCGTAAGCCCAAGCCAGGAATGTTATTCGATGCCGCAGAAGAGCTAAATATCGACCTCGCTAACTCGTGGTTTGTAGGAGATAAAGAGTCAGACATGCTGGCGGCTAAAAATGCAGGGGTGATGAATCGCATCTTGGTCGAAGGACAATATTCAGTGAATGAAGAAACTAAAAATCAGGTTCGTGCCTGTGTTGCTTCGTTGAAAGAAGCTGCCACCTTTATTGCAAACGCATAGTTTGTTGCCTTAGTTTTTGTGCGATTTCTAGCTTATTCAACGCTTAGCTTGATTCTTTTTGAACGTTTTGTACGGAATTTGAGCAAACAGTGATTGGGTTTGGCATTTCTTGCAAAAAACGCTTGCGCCCAAAGATTCGATGCCTATAATGCACCTCCACTGACACGGCACACAGCGCTGCAGAGCAACGTTGATGCAAGTCAGGGCTAGCAAGGCCTAGGGCTGAGTTGGCGACTTTCAAACGGGTTTTTAAAATGTTTTAAAAAAGCGGTTGACAGTCACA
>NZ_JBNKPP010000063.1:0-4740 GCF_050295395.1 Agarivorans sp. | reverse complement strand
CCATCTTCATGCGGAACGTGGGGCTTCATTTGCGCCCAAATATCATTAGACACGGTAATCGCATTACCGTTTAAGTCCATGCTAAAGGCGGTAATAATGTCAGCCTTAGTACCAAAACCAATAGTGGCACCTAGCGGTTGTCCTGCTAGCATGTGGGCGCCATCTAACTCGCCGGTGATAACACGGTCAAGCAGCACCTTCCAGTTGGCTTGAGCCTCTAACTGGACATACAGTCCTTCATCTTCAAAATAGCCCTTTTCATAGGCAATCGCCAAAGGTGCCATATCGGTCAATTTAATAAAGCCAAACTTAAGATCTTCTTTTTCTGGCTCGCCTATTTCAGCGTGACTATAAGCCACCACACTACTACTGATTAAGGCTGCGCTAATGCTGGCTTTAATGATGTTACTAAAACGCTTAGGGCTAAATTTGTGCATTCCTTGCTCCTGCTACTGCAAAACTACCAATCGAGGTAGAACCAAAATGTTGCTACACACTCAGGGTTGCCAAGGTCGTGCCAAGATCCAGATCACATTTTTTTAACACTACAAATCATTAACTTATAAAAATCTTTACCTCTAAAGGAGTATTGATATTTTTTTAATAAATTCACTAACTTAGAACACAAGCGCACAAACTTGGCGCATAAAAAAAAGCCGGCGAAATCGCCGGCTCTTTACCCATTGTTGACGCTTAAGCTAATACAGCTAGCAGCTCAACTTCAAATACTAGAGCAGCAAAAGGAGGGATGGCTGCGCCAGCACCTTGTGAACCATAGGCTAGCTCATGAGGAACGTATAGCTTCCACTTATCACCCACTTTCATGCGCTGCAGTGCTTCAGTCCAACCTTTAATTACACCATTTACAGGGAATTCAGCAGGTTGACCACGTTGTACTGAGCTGTCGAAGACTTCACCAGAAATCAAAGTACCTTCATAATGAACTTGTACCTTGCTGGTTGCGCTTGGGCTTTCACCGTCGCCTTCTACCAATACTTCGTACTGTAGGCCAGTCTCAGTTTTGTTGATCTCAGGGCGCTTAGCATTTTCAGCCAAGAAGCTTTCGCCTTCTGCCATAGCTTCTTTGTGCTGTTCAGCTTTTTTAGCTTCAATTTGCTTAGTGATTTCTTGGAATGCAGCACCAATAACCGCTTCATCTAACTGTGGTTGCTCGCCTTGCATAACATCACGAATGCCATCAAGCATGGCATTAACTTCTAGACCGTCGAATGCGGCACGCTCAATTTGTTCACCAATTTGAAGACCGTAACCGTAACTCGCTTGCGCAGCTGCGCCTTGATATTTATCGCTCATTTGAACTCTTAAATCTAATCAATAAATGAAGCTAAAAGGTTAACATAAAGCGATCAAAAATGCCCTTGGCGAAGCGCTAAATGGGCTTTTTTTTGTGAGTAGCGCAGCCCTGCAAAGTAGAGCTGTTGTTGCTCCCCAGTAAAATCAAAGCCCAAATGGCGATAGAAACCCTGCGCGTGCTGATTATCTTGCATTACCCAGCAATACAAGTGCCGCACCTTGGCTTGCTCACAGGCATGTTTTAACAAGGCTTTACCAAAGCCTTGGCCAATCCATTTGGGGGACAAGTATAAAGCGCTGAGTTCTTGGCATTGCGCTTGTTGTTGCAGGCAGATAAAACCAATCACTTCCGACAGCTCGACTAACCAGGTTTGATAAGCGGCGCTGTGAAGGCGCTGGTGCC
Source organism: Agarivorans sp. (assembly GCF_050295395.1). Classification (NCBI taxonomy): domain Bacteria; kingdom Pseudomonadati; phylum Pseudomonadota; class Gammaproteobacteria; order Alteromonadales; family Alteromonadaceae; genus Agarivorans; species Agarivorans sp. The sequence continues at coordinate 3,023 of NZ_JBNKPP010000063.1, read as the reverse complement.
AAGCCTGAAAATGCTCAGCAACCGGTAAGGCCTCTAACATATGTGCGGTCAGTGCATCGCTATGTAAATGCTGCCAACTTAAGCGCTGCACGCGGCATATTGCCGCCGCATCACTGACGCAGGCCAAACGAATAGACACAACTAGTTGTTAAAACTGGCTGGCCGCTGGCACTGCGGCGACTTACCCTGAGCAATAGCTTGTTTTTGCAACTGGGTAGCTCGTGCCATCCGCTCTTCCAAGTCGCTGATTCGAGTTTGATTAGAAGGGTGAGTAGACAAAAACTCAGGCACAGAACCCCCACCGGCTTTGGCCATATTTTGCCACAAGCTAACACTCGCTTTAGGGTTAAAACCGGCACTGGCCATTAAGTCTAGCCCCATTAGGTCGGCTTCACTTTCTTGGGTTCGTCCGTAAGGTAGCAATACGCCATACTGAACTCCTAAACCTAGTGCCGCCATGGCTAAGCCCTTATTCTCAATGCTATCGCTGACCCCAATGGCAATCGCCGCAACCGTAGTACCAATGCCTGCAATTTGATTTTGCGATAGTCGCTCGTTGCTGTGTTCAGCTAGTACATGGGAAATTTCATGGCCGATTACAGTAGCCAGCTGATCGGGTGTTTCCGCTACTTTAATCAAGCCCGTATACACACCAATATGTGCGCCGGGCAAAGCAAAGGCGTTCACCTGCTCTGAGTCAAATACCACCACTTCCCAGTGTTCTTCACCATAATGGCCTGGAATTTCTGCCGTCACCGCATTGGATACACAAGCCACGTAATCATTGGTTGCGGGATCGGTATAAATCTTTTCTTGTTGTTTGATTTCTTCAAAGGATTGAGCGCCCAGCGCGCTCATTTTGGCATCGTCATAGAGCAATACCCGCTTACGTCCAGTTGGAGAAGCCGAGCAACTTAGTAATACCGCTAAAGAGCCCGCAAGGAGTAAAGTTTTACTTAGTTTATTCATGGTGATAATCCGTTTCTTGGCAACCGCCTACGATTGCGGTTCCTTTAATATTAATGGTAATCCTGCGCTAATAAAAACCACTTTATCGGCTTTTGCCGCCAAGGCTTGATTTAAACGGCCAAGTTCATCTGCAAACAAACGTGCCATGGCGTTATCAGATACTAAGCCCAGCCCTACCTCATTGCTCACAATAACTATTTCACCATCTAAGCGCTCAAGGCATTCCAACAACACAGTGCTTTGCTGTTGTATATCGATGACTTGCTGCTCTGGCGAAGCAGAACGACACAACCACCAGCCCAACCACGTTGACATACATTCTAATAAAATGTGCCGCCCCTGACCCACATAACGCTCTAATACTTCGCCTAAGTTTTCATTTTCAAAGTCAAACTCATGGGTATCGAAGCGCGACTGCCGAGTCTGTTGATGATGAGCAATTCGCTGCGCCATTTCCTGATCGCTGGCCAAGGCAGTAGCAATATAAACAGGCTTAGGTTTTATATGGTCAACGAACTGCTGTTCTGCCCAACGGCTTTTGCCGCTACGAATTCCGCCTAAAACGAGGCTAATCATCAAGTTACCCTATTGGTTTGTAATACGATGTTGACTGACATACTAAAACAAGATCGCCCCTAATCACTATTTAGACATAAAAAAAGCGGCTAATGCCGCTTTTTAACTATGTAAGTTTTGATTAACTGGTTAGGTCATCAAAAAACTTTTTAACTCCATCGAAGAAACCTTCGGCTTTCGGCTTGTGCTTGCTGCTAGCTGAGCCTCCACAACTTTCTTCAAAATCTTTAAGTAGTTGTTTCTGTTTCTCATTCAACTTAATTGGCGTTTCTACAATCACTTTACAGATCAAGTCACCCACTGGGCCACCGCGTACCGACTTCACCCCTTTACCACGCATTCTAAACATGCGACCGGTTTGGGTTTCGCTAGGTACTTTTAGATTGACCCGACCATCAAGGGTGGGCACTTCAATCTCACCGCCCAAGGCAGCCAAGGTAAAGCTAATTGACACTTCGCAATAAAGGTTGCTTTCTTCACGCTTGAAAATGGGGTGCTCTTTAACATGAACTTGCACATACAAGTCCCCGGCAGGAGCGCCACTTTCACCGGCTTCGCCTTCACCAGATAAACGAACCCGGTCACCGGTATCAACCCCGGCAGGAATGCTAACCGATAAAGTTTTAGCACGTTCGTAACGACCTTCACCATGACATTTATGACAAGGATCGGAAATGATAGTCCCTTTACCCTTACAGGTAGGACAAGCTTGCTGCACCGCAAAGAAGCCTTGGCGCATCTGTACTTGGCCTTGGCCATGACAGGTACCACAAGTTTTTGGCGTTGAACCCTTCTTAGCGCCGCTACCATTACACTGCTCACAATGGACCAATGTAGGTACGCGAATTTCTTTCTTAATGCCTTTAACCGCTTGCTCTAAGGTTAGCTCAAGGTTGTAGCGCAAGTCTGAGCCACGCTGCGGTTGACGACGACCGCCACCAGCACGACCACCACCAAAAATGTCACCGAAGATGTCACCAAACGCATCACCGAAGTCAGCATGTCCGCCACCAAAACCACCTGCACCGCGGTTAGGATCAACCCCAGCATGACCGTAATGGTCATAGGATTCTTTCTTGTGCGGATTACTGAGCACTTCATAGGCTTCTTTCACTTCTTTAAATTTCTCTTCAGAAGCTTTATCACCCTTGGTGCGATCTGGGTGAAATTTCATCGCCAAACGTTTGTAGGCTTTTTTAATATCTCGTTCATTGGCATCTTTGGCGAGGCCAAGAACTTCATAATAATCGCGTTTTGACATAATGGGGTTCTACATTCTCACAACTAAATTAGCTGAAAGTATTGGCGTTAATAGACACACGGGCGTTGTGTTTAGACAACGCCCGTTCTTTTACTTAGTTAAGTGTTTCGACAAGGTTTATTTTTTGTCGTCTTTCACTTCTTCAAACTCGGCGTCGACTACGTCGTCTTGAGCACCAGCAGCTTGCTCTGCATCAGCTGCACCCGCTTCTGCTTGG